>JAITKE010000108.1 GCA_031278595.1 Puniceicoccales bacterium | reverse complement strand
ATCACTGAGGCGGAGCAAAAGACCATAAAAACAAGCGACTCGCATTTTTCTCCGTTCCTTCAGCCCACAAGCTCTTACCCCTGTAAAGGCACCTATTTCAAAGGGACAAGTTCCAGCAGTTGCGCCGGCACCACACAACCAATTCATCTCCAGGAGAGCGAGATTATACACAGCCGAAGTATCCCCCCATAACCAATCCGACAGACACTTTCCATGTCTTCCGAAAAACAGCGAAACCAAAACAGAGGCCAGAGAATATATATCGTCCTCGTCCGGAAGATAGATCAGCGGAGTGTCATCAGAGGTCCACCTGGCATTGACATCCAAATCTGCAAGCAAACTAGTCAACTCCAGATTCAAGGCATCCCCTAAACCAGAAGCTTTCATATACGAGGCTACAGGCGCAGACAAAACGTTTTTGGACATGAATCCATTCGGCTCAGAAACACCGTTGCCGGCGATCTTCCTAGAAAAACCAAGAAAATAAAAATCGGATTATGCTTCATCAGCTGTTCAACGGGACTCCCCATACATGAGGTCACAAGCTCAGGGCTCCAATGCTTATTGTGCCAGGGACGACTTGTCTCACACCGCCCAGGATTCAACGGCGAAGTATCGTCGACTTCAGTAACCAAACAAGGGACGTTACGGGGAATATCTGTTGCGGCTCCTTCTACTACATGATACGTATCCATATCCTTCCAGAGCCACTTTCCCATTCGGGTAAAGAACACCAACCTATTTCTTTCAACTTCCATCTCCCGATTCCCATTAGGCTGCAGCGCTCCCTTAACCCACCCTAACCACAGCTTACCCCAATTCACATCAACATCTGTCAAATTACACCTATTCCCATTCGGATACGTTACCTCATGTCCGACCTCATATACATAACACTGAAAGTATCCCGAACCACCCATCAGACCTAGCAGCCACAGTTTCGTATCGAATGCATCATTAATACTTATCCGCACAATGGGAGCCGCGCTGCCCACACCGCCCCCGCCCGCGCCATAAAACATACTGATTAGCACAGGACTTCTCCGTAACCTAAGATTCACCCACCATCTCACTTGCCGAGAAAACTCACCTTCCTGACGGAACAAGTAATCGAGCATTGCACCCCTCGAACAGCCCTCGAGCAACTCCCGAGTGAGTTTATGGGAGAAGGCTATATGCATATATTTCTCCCAAACACACGTGGGAATACAGGAACCTAGACCGACGAGGCACACATCCCTTTTATTATCTGACTTTATACGACATCCTCGCATCGAACAGACCCATAGGCGTAACCAAGGGTATGAAGAGCAAGAACAGCCTTAGCTAAATCTAAGGCCTGACGTCTAGCCAATGCCTTATCAATAGGAAACCCTCCGTCAAATTTCGAGCAATAATTGTAATCAGAACTCCCTGCCCCATTCGCCAGAATACTAGCCAAATTCTTCCCAGTAATCCATTTTCGAACCAAAGCCTCCTTCTGCGATAACCATCCCAACGAAAGATTTAAGTTCCGAAGACTCCTCATCCAACTGGACTCAAAACAACAACAAAAATCTAAGCAATCCCATAGAGCAACTCTAAGGCCTTGCGAGGAAGACAATTCGACTTTCAGAAAATCAGAAACTCTCGCAACAAACTCCTTCTCCAACATAGTCTTCACGACACTCTCATCGATTATACTCCATCCCTCGGAGTCCCACATACCATCCTCACGACTATCGCGAAACGCCAAAGATTCCATTCTAAACGCCAAAGATTCCATTCTAGTTACTAGACGACACGGAGAATCAAAATATACCGACAAGTCTTTCCGCCCCTCCTTGAGAACATAAGGTTCCCTAAACGACACAAATCTTCCCCCATTCACATCCATACCTCTCACTAGAGTAAAAACGTAATCACTAGAAGGATATTTTATTTCCCCCGGATATATTACCATCGACGTCTCGTCAAAGCCTGGCTCAAGACGATCCACCAAACTATAGAAGGCCTGCTTTTTCTTCTCTAACCATCGTTGCTGCTCATCTAATCGTCGTTGATGCTCATCTAATTGTCTTTGCAACTCATCAGAACCATTAGACACCCATCTGACCACTGGAAACGCCGGAGTTGCATTTTCCTCGTTCGATGCAGAAGATGGAAGAGGCCCCGCAGACCCAGAAGAAGGGACAGAATCGCCCGAAACATCCGGAGATGGAGACTCTGGGATAACCGGTATACCTGAATCTTCTGCAGGCTCAGTAGCATCCTCAGAAGATGGAGAAGACTCCGTGAACCCAGCAGCGGGCACCGAATTCGAAGAAGGAGTTATTCCAGGACTTTCCGAATCACCCGGAAGCGTTACTCTCGGCCTGCTATTCGGATTCAGAAAACCCTTCAATCCACCGATTTGGACCGCTTCACGGGATAGGAAGAACCAGTTCGCACAAAACCCGCGACCTGGGACATAGAGCAGGGCCGCGAAGCACTTACCGACCGAATCCAATCGGATTTGATCTAGAGAATCCCCACTCGACGATCTGCGAATCAGCCAGTCATTCGGCAGCGAGCGTCGATGCACTCCCGGTTCATCATCCCAGGGGCAGAGGAACTCGGCGCCGTAGAGCTTGATGGCCAAAGGTGCCGGTGTCCTAGTACGCAGGCCAGCAAAATACAGAGCCAGTGGATTCCCCTTCTCACTTTCCTCCTTCCAACCCTCTATCACCTGAACATCATAATAGGAACGAAAAGAACGCACTCTACCTCCGCAGAGTAAAAGATCAGTCAACGGACTTCCCTCTGGAAATGTGCCGAAACTTTGGAAAAACTCTTCGGCAGTTTTCCTAGGTTTTTCCCTTTTCTCAAGCTCCACTTCTTTTCCATATTCCTGTACTGGACATTCAAGCTCAAAACCTAACCAGGTCATCTCCAAACAACACACCAGGCTCTCTGACGTCTGTTGCAGCCGCAAGCGATAAGGAATACCTCCTATTCCTCTCATTCCCAAAGGAATCGCCGATGCTTCCGCTAACCCGTCAAGCTCTTTTATGTTATCGCCATTGGCAGAGGCGTCCAATATCCGCCATTGGCAGAGGCGTCCTCTGGGCAACGCCGACAGAAAGCCCGAACAAAGCCAAAGTCACCGAAAGAAAGTAGAAGAGTCGTTTCATTTTTTCATTATTTTTAAAGATCAGGGAGCGCAAGCCCGTGTTCCGCCACAAAGAAAGATAACAAATGAATAGAAATTTAGAGGGTGGCATCAGATTCAACAAGGGCGTTTGATGGAGGGTCTTGTTTTTGGGGGCCGGCTTTCGATGCCGAAGGCATCGGGCCCGCGGAGCGGGCCGCCCGAAAGGGAAAGGCCGGAGGCCTTTTCCCTTCTGGGCAAAGCCGGCCCCCACCGGTACCAACGAAGCTCCCAGAAAGCATCGTCAAATAAAAGAGGGGCAAAGGGAAAAGTACCAGAGACCTATCTAGGGCTCAAAAGGGAAACCAAAGAAATAAACGGAGGAAAGCGCCTAGACCTCGGCGTCGCTGGCGAGCTCCATGATGACCGGCAGGGAAGTCCGGCCCTGCTTGACCTGATTCCAGGCGGATTGCTGAAGGGTCAACATGCCCTCCTGCATGGCCACTTTGCGAATCTCGCTGGCCGGCTGGTTGTGGATGATGGTATCATGGATGGCGTCGCTCATCTTTAAAATCTCGTAGACCCCAATGCGGCCGCGATAGCCCAGCTGGCGGCAGAGGTCGCAGCCCACCGGCTCCAGAATCTGCTCGCGGTACTGCGATTCTCTGGCGTCGATGCCCAGGGCGACGAGAAACTTCTCGATCTCCTCCGGCGAGGACTGGGTCGGCCGCGCGCAGTGCGAACAGAGCTTGCGCACCAGGCGTTGGGCGATGACCACTTCCAGCGACGAGGCCAGGAGAAAGGGCTCCAAACCCATGTCCAGCAAGCGGGTCACGGCCCCGGCGGCGTCGTTGGTGTGGAGCGTGCTCAGGACCAAATGGCCCGTGATCGAGGCCCGAATCGCGATGTCAGCGGTCTCCTGGTCGCGGATCTCGCCGATCATGATCACGTCCGGATCCTGTCGCAGAATCGAGCGCAGGGCACTGGCAAAGGTCATGCCGATGTCGGATTGCACCTGCACCTGATTGATGCCGGCGATCTCATACTCGATCGGGTCTTCGACGGTGATGATGCGCAGCTCGGGACAGCGGATCTTGCGCACGCAGGCGCCCAGGGTCGTCGACTTTCCGGAACCGGTCGGGCCGGTCACTAAAATGATGCCGTGGGGCTTCCGGATGGCGAACTCGATGCGCTGGTATTCCTTCGGGCTCAGATAGAGATCCTCCAGCGTCAGGGGCGCACTGCCCTGGTCCAGGAGGCGCAGGCTGATGCTCTCGCCGTAGGCGGTGGGCAACGTCGACACGCGGATGTCGATGGATTCGGTGCCGAGCTGGAAGGTGATACGCCCATCCTGAGGTCGGCGTTTTTCGGAAATATTCAGGCGCGCCATGATCTTCAGGCGCGAGATGATCGCCGCCTGGTAGAAGTGCAAATTCTGGGGAAGCTTGACCGGAACCAGCACCCCGTCGATGCGGTAGCGGATCTGAAGCAGTTTCTTCTGGGGCTCGAAGTGAATGTCCGTTGCCCGATCCTGCAGCGCCTGCCGCACCACCTCGTTGACGAACTTGATGATGACGGCATCCTCATCTTCCTCGACGGTCTCCTCCGAGGACTTGATGTCTTCCTCGCCGCCCGACAGAAAACTCTCGGCCCCCAGGCCGAACTTGTCGCGGATAACCCGATAGATTTCCTCCGAATCCCCCAGGAAGCAGGTCGGGACAAAGCCGCAGGTCACCCGTATCCAGGAGAGCATGGACTTGTCCAGCGGCCAGGCCGAAACGAGGCCGAAGGAGGCCTCCGGGCTCTTGATCGGCAGGCAGTGGTATTCGTGGATGATGGGCATCGGCAGGCATTCCTCCGGATTGTCGCAGAGCTCGAAGGACTCCAGCAACTCCAGGCCCGACATCTCAGCCAGCCAGCGCTTGGCCTCCTCCAGGCTGACATCCAGTTGTTTGGCTAGCACCAATAGGCGCTTCTCCAGCGGTGTTCCCAGAATCTCCGCCTTAGCCTCTTCCCCCAGCTCGGCGATGCGCTGTAACCAATCGTTCACTTACACCATCCCCTCCAAAAACCTAAGCTCTAGTCCTCATCGAAGGACCAATCGGACTCATCGGACTCATCTTCTCCGACAAACACAGGAGCGGAGCCAAATTCGGGATTGTACGACGGGAAAGGATCGAAGGGACTAGAGGATTCGTGCTCCTCATAACCTCTTCCATACCCACCGGAGTCATAATCATAACCGCCGCGACTCGGTGCACTGGGCGAATTCTGCAGCTCCAGAATCTGCGAGCCATTAGGCGTTCGCACGCTTATGGTTTGACTCCTATCGTCGTAGCGCTCGACGAAATATTCCGCCGAGGAATCCCGTAGGGGAACCGAAGCACCTCGATTTTTCGCCTTATCGAAAAGCACACAGTAGACCTTTCCTCCGCTCACAACGACCCCGCGAAACTCAAGGGTTTTCGGGGCCGGTCTCGGAGCTACCGCAGTCTTGGGCGGTGGAGCCACCGACTTCGGTTTGTTTCCAAAGGGCGAACGCTCCGCCAGGGATTTTTTCGGCTCAGCCTGCAAACCTAGGCAAAAGGCCGAGCACAGGGCCCCCATATTCAAAAGACGGAAGAACTTTTTCATAGACTTCTTTTTCATAGACGCTCACTCTGTCATCGGAGAGAAATCCGCCGATGCAAGCTTTTTCTTCCTCTGGCAGAATTTCCCTCGGACAATCTAGTGGAATCCTGGGCTTGTTCCTCTTTCTCAACCGCTGGAGTCCCTGCTTTTCGCGCTTTCCATCCCCGGCGATTTTGCCCAGACCTTTTATTAACACTCCGGCGCTCCACCGGTTTGGAGGACTTCAAGGCGGGTGTTTTTCTACGAACCGCCCGGCGGCTTTTCCCAGACGACCCTTTACCTTGCCGCCGAGTAACAGTTGGACTCACCTCCTCGGGGCGAACGGACTCACGGGCTGCATTTTTTTCGAGACGACTAGACTCATCGGAATCTCTCTGCTGCTCCCCGCTCGCAGGCTCAGCCGCCACTGCCACAGGATTCGCGTCTCCCCAATCGTATTCATTCCAAGCATACTCCTCCGCCTCATCCGGGTGTTGCGGAACAGAATAAAGAGGCTCTCTAGATACAGGATATTCCCCTTCCACCGATCTCAAATCCGCCCTCCCCTGATTCAAAGCACTTTTTCCGCGCTTTCCGCGCCGATGGGGCTTACTAAAAACCGGCGGTTCATCGAAGCTATTCACCGGCCCAAGGGTCGTCGACGGGAACGGCGAGCCATCCAAAAATGAGCCCTTCTCCTCATATTGCTTCAAATCCTCATAAACCCCGGCCGCCCGCGCTCGCTTTTCGAGGTATTCTTGTTCATCCTGGGGCTGAGCGATGATGGTCGGTTTAATGAAGATGATCAGTTCCACGGTAATTTCACTTCGATCTCTCGAGGAAAACAGGAGATCGCCCAATACCGGTAAGTCACCAAGGGCCCAGAGTTTGGATTTTTTAAAATTCTGTTCTCGTTCCTGTAATCCCGCCATGACGATCACCTCCTGATTGGCCACACTGACAAAGGAAGTGGCCTGTCGTCTGGTGATAACGGGCTGTTTTTCCTTATTAACCTCCACATCGTCCAGCTTTTTTTCGACCACTTGATCGATCTCCATCTGAATCACGCCATTGCTGCCGATGAAGGGCTTCACTTTCAGTTTAAGCCCGATATTCTTGTAGGTGATTTCACTTCTTCTGACGTTGATATTCGTCTGGTCCGCTGCCATAGAGGTAATAATGGGTCTGGATTCACCCACTTCGACAATCGCCTCGCGATTATGGGTTGTCACAATCGTCGGCGCGGACATGATTTTCACATTTTGATCATCCCGAGCTTTATTAAAAACCGCCTCCAGCGAAAAGTGCTTCAAGGGATTTCCTTTGAGACTAAACAGTTTGCTAGCTGGAAAGACACGAATGTCATGACTTCCTTTTGTGGTTCTTACCCAACTCGCATCGCTAATGGGATTATTTTCACCAACAGCAGTCTGATCGTCAAAATCGCGACTAAGTCCAAAACTTTCTAGACCAGAAACCTGGCCCTTAGTCAATTTCACCTGAGCCACGACCACTTCGATGCGGACCTGGTCGAGGACGATGTCCAATTTGGCGATGATGGAGCGAATCTGGGCGATGTCGGACTGGGTGCCGTAGGCCAAAATCGAATTGCTGCGCTCATCCGCTTCGAGGGAAAGGGCCTTGGAGAACTGGATCGCCTGAGTACCATTTTCTCCGCCTGGATCTGGATTTTCGCCGGCTTTGGTTGACGGGGAACCTTTGCCTTCAGGGTTCGACGGTTGAGACAGGATTCGGGATGCCTGGGAAAGTCGCTGCTGGGCCAAGCGATAGGTGTTAGCACGTTCTTCCTGACGGCGTTGGCTCTCGACCACCTTCTTGATCACCTCGGCTAAATCCTTGGCCGCCCCATGGCGAATGCGAAAGACTTCGGTGCGGATCAGCGGATCACGATCCACATCCAGTCCATCGATGATCTTGCGGACAAAGGCCAGATTTGCCGCCGGAGCCACGACCATCAGTTGATTGCTCCGATCGTCGGCTTCAAAGGAGACGCAGCCGTAGAGATATTTCTTTAAAACACCGTTCTGAAGCGCCACCAAGCGTTCCTTGAGGGCGGAGGCCTGAGAATTCCTCGCCGTATAGAAAAAAATCTCCTCTCGCACTTTCAGGGGACGATCCACCCGTTGCAGTATATCCTCCACCCGCTGGAGATTCGACTGGCAATCCGTAATGAAAAGGCCATTGGAGGACTCAAAGACGATGACAGAGGCCAATGATGGGGTCAAAAGGGGCATGATAAGTCTTTGAAAAGCCGGCGCATTCAGATATTTTAAGACAAAGAGTTTGGAACAGATCGATTGGCTCGGAGCTTCCTGCAAAAGCGACTGATCCACGAGTCTTGGCGCCTGGCTGGGGGCCTGTTTCGCCGTAACGGCCTTGAGAAAATTCTCGCCCATCTCCACAATCGCTATGCCATTGAGATTGAGAACGCTCTCCAGAGCTAAAATCGCCTCTCTTTGAGATATGGGGTTTTGGATACGGATGTTGATCTTCACCGCCGGCAGCTTCTGATCGCGCAGAATCGTCTTATCCGTTAGCTGCTCCAGTATGGTCAATACCTGCGGCAGGCCCTCATCGATGAGAATCAACTTCTCGACCGGAGGAGGCAAAGACTTTGATGACCTCGACGACTGAGGAGGAGCCGGCGGGCGCGGAGGGGACCAGGCGGGACGATTGGCAGCCGGAGGCGATGCCCTCGGAGCCGGACTTTCCGAAGCTTCCTCTCCCCCCCAAAAATCCGGATCGTCTTCGTCATCGAAGGCGGCTCTTAGGCACAGAGCGAAAAGCATCGCTCCGGAACACAAAAGGGAGGTACGTGACCAAAACTTATTCATACGCATTCAAATTCTGACGAATATTCTCTCTATTGCTGATGTTGAGTAGCCCCGGCTCTCCAAGAAGATCCGCCACTTCTTTCATCAAATCATCCTCCGGAACCAAATCCAAAGCACTCACCGCCGCCCGCGCCGACAATTCCCCGTCGCGACCTCCCACGATCTCTACTTCATCGAGGCGCACATTGGCCGCTCCATCACCCTCGACGTGTTCATCGAACTCCATTAAGCCCTCCATCGACACGTTCTGCAGCCTTACGACCGCTTTGTGATTCTCAAAAATACCATTTTTTTCCGTAACCGGCGGTTCCACCTCGTAACGAACCTTGGTCTCTCTGGCCGCTTCTTCGACCCTTTCCATGAGAAGCCTCTCGTCCACCTTCTCCTGCTTCATGACGTGTTGAATGACCCCATGGAACTCATCTTCCAAGCCCGACTTCTTCCCCTTCCACTCCTCATGCACCAGAGCTTTCTCCTGATTTTTCGCCTTCAGGGTAGAAACCTTCACCCATTTGTGCTTGGCCAGCCAAAGGAGGAAGACCAAAAGTACCACCAAACCAAGCGTTAGGACTAACTGTCCCCGCAAACCTAAAAGGCCGAAGAGGCGCCGCTTTTTCGATTTTCGTTCCATCATACCCGCTCCTCAAATTCCACATAAAGTGAAAACTTCACCTCATCGTTACGCGAAGTCACGTGCCTCAGCTCCACCAGAGTGAGCACATCGTCCGCCTGCAAGTCCGTCACATAGCGATGCACGTCCTCCACTCGCTTGGCCGACCCCTCGATTTCAAACTCGCGACCGTTATTGGCCTTCAAAAGGAGAAACAATATAGCATCCGGCCTTTTATCGTTCAGACGACTCAAGATACGGAAATAGACCTGCTTTTGCTTAGAAAACAGAGCCAATTCATGGAGCAAGTCCTGTTTCTGCTTCAGGCGGGCGACCCAAGGATCCTCGGCTGCCAGGCGAAGAGTTTCCCGACGAACACTCCAGGCCATAGCCTCCAAACCGATCCAGAAAAGGAATACGACAGCCAAGAAACAGGAGGCCGTCAGGGTCACGCGGTAGCAAACGCTTTCGACTCTCTTCTCCGTACGACATCGCAGCCGCAGATCGAAATCGTGCAAATTGGCCGACCAAAAGCCCGACGAACGGAAGGGCAGCAGGCATTCCACCGGTTCATCGTCATTCCGGTGCAATAAAAAAGAACACCCTTTGTGGTGCAGCTTTACTCCCTCCAGGATCCTCTCAGGCACGGGAGGCAAGGGTGCCTCTTCTCCTTCCGGAAGCTTGTCGAAACCGCTCCAGTGGCCCTCCTTCGTACAGCGAAATACCACCGATTCCTCCCCATGGAGAAAGTGACAGAGACCGGTCAATTTCTCCTCTCCCAGAAAACAGGGCAGGAAGCTCGGGAAGACATAGGTCGCCGACGAGAATTCCGGGTGATCGCGCTGGAGAATCTCCTTCGAGGTGGCGTAGACCAAAAGCCCCTCCCCTAAGGCGTAGGGCAAAAATCCCCAGAGCAGATGGCTGAGCTCGAAGGGACTCTGGTTCTCCAGAGCAAGTCGAACCAGCTCTTCGATTTTCTTCTCGCTCAATTTTTCCCCCTTGGGGAGATCGATATGGGTGACGAAGAAGAGCTGCGAGGGGATCAGATAAAAGCTCTCCCTCGCCTCCCGCAACCGAGAGGCCATCAGCCGTCTTAACTTTTCAAATCCGGAACCCACAACGCAATAATTCTTTCGGCTTACTCTTTATTCTGTCTCTTAAAGCATATAGAAAAAAGCAGCTCTTATTCTAGCCATAAATCCATCGAAGAAAAGAACAATTATTGTCTTTTTTAAGGGATTCGGATGCGGATTCTTCCAGAACATCAGCTGCATTTTTTCAGAACGCCGATGCCCGGGCTCTCGGCGAGACTCCTCTCAGATATTTTTAACATCGACCCAAAAACTTCTTGTCCACCCTAGATCCCCCCGCTTCAGGCTAATGGACACCTGTAGGACTTTACACTCAAATCCCACGGAGTCATCCTTCAGCTGAAAGCCACGTTTTCGTAAATCGTTCGCACCGCGGAAGAAGCGCTCGATATTCCCCATATGAAAAGTGTCCTTCTGGTTAAAGAAATCGGCCAGCGCCCTCGGATCCCAGCCCTGCTTCTGGGCCAGGAGATCCCTCAGATTTGCATCCACCGTCGTATTGATATTGATAGAAGCGGTCGATATGAAGCTCAGCGGAGCCTTAAAAGGGGCCCAGGTCTCGTTTCCCCAACCCTTTTCGTGAAAAAAGGCAGAGGCGAAAGCGTCGACCGAGCGCAAGGGCTCCAGCGTTTTTAGAAAAACTTTTTCCTTTTCCAGGCCAAATTTCCCCGGGTTTTTCTTCAGGAGCACCGGCTGTCCTTCGAGCAGTGCCTTCCAGGACTCCTGTACCTTTCGCTCGGCGCTCCAGTTCTTGACGCACTGGGCGATCCATGCCTGATGCCAGGACTCATAGGACTTCTGGCAGGGAATCTTTCCCGTTTCGTCCTGGATTTTAATTTCCATCATCAGGTCCTTGCGCCGGGCAAAGGGAGCAAAAACCAGCGGATACCCCCAGCCCTGCTCCGGCGAGCACAGCCCGTTGTCCCAGTTTTTGAATTCGTCCAGCACCGCCCGGGTTAGATCGCCGTAGGACTGCCACTCCAGCTCGAGCTCGGCCGGTGGCTGCTGCTGATCCCGATAGAGGACTTCCGCCTCGACGTGGTCCAGAAAAGAGCTCACCAGGAGGCTCAGGACGAAGAGCGTTCCCAAGACCAGGAGGAGAACACTCCCTCGCTGTGGATAGCTCGTGCGCCGTGGGTGCATAGGATCAATTTTCACCCATACTACGAAAAACTTCCGTTTAGGCAAAAATTTTTTCGCCCCGCATCGCCCTTGACTTTCCTGAGACAATAAATTACGAAAATCGATCCTATGGCAGAGCAGCACGGCGACGGCATTCGGGCAGGCAGGTGCGTCCTGCAAAGCGAAATAGAGGGCCTGAAGCGACTGCTCGCGCGCATCGAGGAGCCCTTGGCCGCCACCCTGGCCCTGCTGGGGCCATCCCGGCGGAAGATCCTGGTGTGCGGCGTCGGCAAATCGGGGCACATCGGGCGCAAAATCGCCGCCACCCTCAACAGCACCGGCCACCGCTCCGTATTTCTCCACCCCTGCGAAGCCCTCCACGGCGACCTCGGGATCTACGAAGCGGGCGATCCAGTTCTGCTCCTGTCCAAGAGCGGCAGCAGCGAGGAGCTCCTGCGCCTCATCCCCTTCTTCAAGCGGCAAGGCTCACCCCTCATCGCCATTCTGGGAAATAGCCACAACCCCATCGTCCGGCATGCCGACATCGTCTTCGATACCGGCGTCGGGCCGGAGGGCGATCCCCTTGGCCTGGTGCCGACCACCAGTGCAGTCCTAAGCCTCGCCGTCGGGGATACCATCGCCTGCGCCCTGATGGCGGAACGTCCCTTTTCCAAACAGGACTTTACCCAGATCCATCCGGCCGGCCAGCTCGGGCGGAATCTGCTGCTGCAGGTGCGGGAGCTCATGCAGCCGATGAAAGCGGTCGCCCGCGGGCGGAAGGACTCGCCCCTACGCCAGATCGTCATCGCCATGACTGAATGTCCCCTGGGGGCTGCCCTCATTTTCGACGGAGCGGAGCAGCTCATCGGCCTCATCACCGACGGGGACATCCGGCGCTTCCTCCAGGAGGGCCAGGACATCGACCGGACAACGGCCGAGCAGATCATGTGCCGGCACTTTCGCTTCATCGCCCCCGAGCGCAGCCTGGGGGAGGCCATCGACCTCATGGAGGAAGGTTCCTCCCAGGTCCAGGTCCTGCCGGTCCTCTCGGGCGATTACGAAAATCACGAGGTTCTCGGCCTCCTGCGCCTCCACGACGCCTACCGGCGGCCTTGAGAAAGGCTTTCCGAAGCACGACGAGGCGCTCCCGCCGTTCTCCGAAAGCCAAGCCCAAGCCCAAGCTCAATTCCAGACCCCATCCCGGCTTCTTCATTTCGACCGATTCTTCCGCTCCACCGATCCCGATTTTAGATTCCTCCGTCTTGCTCAGCGGATATGGCGGGAAAAGGCCGAGCCGTCTCTTGCCCAGCAGATCGCCTCGCTCAGCAGATGCTGCGGGAATCGTCCGAAGATTTCTGGGTATAGCCGCAATCCTGCCGCTCGTGGTTTTTCTGGTTCTTCTGGCAGAAGAGGCGGTGGAGATCTGCCGCCTCCATGCCCAGCGCCTGGGCGATGGAGATGACGAAGTGCAGGATGTCGACCAGCTCCACTCGGGCATTCTGCAGGTCGAATTTCTGGTAGTGCGCCCACCACTTCCAGGGCAGGGAATCCACCAACTCGGCGATCTCCTGCCGCAGCGCGCCGACATAGTTCAATAGCCACTGGACTCGTTTTTCCTCGCTGTCCAGCGCATCCGGAGGCAATACGCGCTCCGTCAGTTTCCGCTGCAGTTCGAAGATGTGTTCCAGGTAATCCATGGGAAGCGGAAGGAATCCCAGCATCCCAATCCTTTTTTTCAAGTCTTTTTTCTCCAAACTTCCATTTCCCAGCCGGGGAATTTTCTCCATCGGTGGATTTTAGGGCCCTTCGAGTCGTAGACACAGAAGGCTTCCCCGCCGCCGCCTTTGGCGCGGAGGGGCGAGGCGCAAGCGCCTCGCCCCTCCGCGCAGGCCGCTGCCCGCTCCCGCGGCGCTGCCCGCGCAGCGGGCAGCGGGCCAGAGCCCCGGAGGGGCTCCAAAGGCGGCGGGGGCCCCACCGATCCACCAAGGCCCGCCCGGGTGAAGGGCATCGGGAGACAAGAGAACATCGGGAAAACAGAAGCCGGAGGCCCAAACAGAGGCGAGAAGCTTGTTTACCCTGAATCCACCGCGTTTTCCCATTTACAAGGCCGGACGATTCCGTCCAATCCTCCCATTCCGACCACAGCCATGAGTGACGCCGAATCCGATACCTCCCTCCAGGCGATCAGCCACGACCTCTTCGCCACCCGCAGGGCCAAGCTGGAAGTCCTGCGGCGGGAGGGGAAAGACCCCTATCGCCAGAACTGGGAAGTATCCCACAGCAGCCGAGAGGCCCTGAAGATCTTCGAGAAAGAAGAAGAGAATCCGGACTCCGGAGCGACGGAGCTCTCGCTGGCCGGACGGATCACCGCATTTCGGCTCATGGGTCGGGCCAGTTTCATCAAGCTCCTCGACCGGAACGGCAGCCTCCAAATCTACGTCACCGAACAGGCCGTCGGCCAGGAGAGCTACCAGGATTTCAAGAAATACGACCTGGGCGACTTCGTCGGCGTGAAAGGCAGCCTCTTCCGCACCAAGACCGGTGAAGTCACCCTCCGGGCCACCGCCCTGAAGCTCCTGTCCAAGGCCCTGCGGCCCCTGCCGGAAAAGTGGCACGGCCTGGCCAACGACGACCGGATCTTCCGCCAACGCTACCTGGATCTCATCGCCGACCCGCAGTCCCGAGAACGGGCCATCCGGCGTACCGAAATGATCCGGCTCATCCGGCAGTTCCTGTGGGCCAGGGATTTTCGGGAGGTGGAAACACCGGTGCTGCAGAATGTCGCCGGCGGTGCCGCCGCCCGACCCTTCAGGACGCACATGAATGCCCTCGACTGCGACTTCTACCTGCGCATCGCGCCGGAGCTCTACCTGAAGCGCCTGCTGGTGGCCGGCTTCGACCGCGTCTTCGAAATCGGGCGCGTCTTCCGCAACGAGGGCCTTTCCCGCAAGCACCATCCGGAATTCACGATGCTGGAGCTCTACCAGGCCTACAGCGACCACCGCGGCATGATGGAGCTCATCCGTGCGCTCATCCAGCACCTCTGCCAGGAACTGCTGGGGCAAACACGGCTGATCCGACCCGACGGCACCGAGATCGAACTGGGCGGCCCGTGGCGAGAATTCAGCTACCGCGAGCTCGTCCGCCAGAGCACCGGCGATCCGCAGTGGTTTTCCAGAAAACGGGAAGAGAAGCTCCAGTTCTGCATCGAAAAGGGCATCGAGCTCTCCGGCCGGGAGGAAGATTTCGAGATCACCCAGGCGGTCTACGGCAAACGGGTCGAGCCCTCGCTCCTTCAGCCGACCTTCGTGACGCAGCTTCCCCGGGAGCTCTGTCCCCTGGCCAAGCTAAATGAGGAGGATCCCTCCGTCCTCGACGTCTTCGAGCTCTGCATCAACGGTCAGGAAATCGCTCCGGCCTATTCGGAGCAGAACGACCCCCTGCTGCAGCGCCGGCTCTTCGAGGCCCAGGTGGGCGAGGAGGCGCAAAACCTGGACCAGGACTTCCTCCGAGCCCTGGAGCACGGCATGCCCCCGGCCGGCGGCCTGGGTCTGGGCATCGACCGATTGGCCGCCCTGCTGACGGGAGCCGAGAGCCTCCGCGACGTCATCCTCTTTCCCTCCATGCGGCCCCTAGAGGATGTCGTCAAACTAAAATGAGGGGGGCGTTTTTTGGGGCCCCGGGACAGCCCTCGAAGAGGGCTTAAGCGGCTAAAGCCGCTTGCTCGCGAAGCGAGCGTCCCAGGGCCCACGCCAAAACGCTCGACGAACCCCCAGTTCTCGCGATTGACAGAAGTTTCCGGCTTTTATTTGACGACACACTCTAGGACTGGATGCGGGCCATAAAATGCCCTCTCATCCCTCCGCATTGGAAACGAAAATTCTGCGCTGCCGCAGGGCCTCGTAGAGCACGACGGCGGCCGCGACGGAAACATTGAGCGAATCCGAAATTCCCCGTTGCGGAATGCGGGCCGGTGTGGCCAGCGGGTGCTGAAACCAGGGGGATGACAGGCCTTCCTTTTCCGAACCGAGGATGAGGGCTGTGGGCTGCCGCAAATCCAGCGACCAGAAGGGAGTTTCGGCCCGGGGACTCAGGACCAGCCACTGCCAAGCCTTTTCTCGGCTGAAGGCCTCCCATTCCGCATAAGAGAGGAGGGCGATGGGGAGGGAGAAAACCGCGCCCTGGGAGGAGCGAATGCACTGGGGATTGCGGAGATCGCTGCGGGGGTTTAGGACGACGAACGCATCGACTCCGGCCGCATCGGCGCTGCGGGCCAGTGCGCCCAGGTTGCCAGGCTTTTCGATGCCCTCCACCCCCAGCAGCAGGGGATTCTCGGACCAGGTGATCTGTTCCAGTTTCTTCTCGAAGGGCAGGCCCAGGCCCAGCAGGCCGTCGGGGCCCTCCCGCAGCGAGATTTTCTCGAAGGCGTAGGGCGAGACCTCATGGAGGGGAATGTGGGCCTCCGCCCTGAGCTCCTGCAGAAAGGTTTCGTGCTCCGGCGAGGGAAAATGAGAGGGGCAGGCGTAGAGCTCTCGCAGGCATTGGGCCCGATGGGCCCGCTGCAGTTCCCGCAGGCCCTCGATGATATAAGTCCCGCGCTCATCCCGTTCGGAGCGCTTTTTCAGCTTGTCGAGGAACTGAATGCGCGGGTTTTTTCGACTCGAAAGAAGGCCTTCCATGTCATCGATTTAGGCATTTTACGGCCCACGTCCAGTCCCCATGACGAGCCCGGCCGTGCATGAGCCCCATAGGCGTCCCCCGCGCTGCCTTTGGAGCCCTTCGGGCTCCAGGGCCCGCTGCGCGGGCCTGCGCCCGAGGGGAATAGCGGGCTTGGGGCTGGCTTTGCTCCGAGAGGGTGGACGCAGTCCACCCTCTCGGAGCGGCCCGCGCAGCGGGCCCGATTCCGGAGGAATCGAAAGCCAGCCCCACCCACCCCACCCACCCAAAGCCCGCTCCCCCTCAGGCGCAAAGGCACCAGACAAAACAGACAAGCCGAGCAAAGGCAGCGCGGGGGAAAGCGACAGCCCTTAGGCCAGACACTCGTAGTGCCCCGAGGGGGATTGGGTAAGGACCTGCCGGAGCTCCAGCATCTGGAGGCTGGAGATGATCTGCTGGGGCTGGTGTTCCAGCTGCTGTAGGATTTCATCCAGACTGAGCCGATCATGCCGGCGAACGAGCTCATGGAGCGCCTTTTCCAACTCGGTCTTCAGCAGGGCGCTCACGTCCGGCCTGGGCGACTTCGCAGCTGGGATTGCCTCGGCCACTGACCCCTCGGAGCCTTTCGCCTCGAGAAAGGGAAGCTCTTCGAAGATATCCTCCACACCGGAGAGCAGCGTGGCCCCCTCCCGTATAAGCGCCAGGCAGCCCTGGCTCGTGGGCTGGTCGATGCGCCCCGGCACAGCAAAGACCTGCCGTCCCTGCTCGGCCGCCAGGCGGGCGGTGATCATGCTCCCACCATGGCAGGTCGTCTCGACGACGATGACGGCCTGGCAGAGGCCCGAAATGATCCGATTCCGAATCGGAAAGTGATGCTTCTCCGCCGGATAGGCGAGCGGAAATTCGGACAGGACGCAGCTCCCGGGTGTCTGAATGATCTTCTGATAAAGCGCCCGATGATTCCTCGGATAGATGACATCCACCCCCGTTCCCAGAACCGCCACCGTGCGTCCACCGGCCTCCAGGGCACCCTCGTGGGCCGCCGCATCGATGCCCTGGGCTAGGCCGCTGACGATGCCGTAGTCCCTCTGGGCCAGATCACGGGCCAATTGATGGGCGATTTTCAGCCCGTAGGGTGTGGCCTGTCGGCTACCCACGATGGCGATGCATCGGGAAAAAGCTTCCGGTGAACCTCTGCAATAGAGTCCGATGGGAGGGTCGTAGATCTCCCGCAGCAGCGGTGGATAGAGCGCGTCCTCGGACGGTAGGAAGGCAATGCCCTGAGTCTGCATTTTTTCCCATTCCTCCTGGAGGGAGAAATAACCATCGGGGTGCAGGAGCACTTCTCGTGCCTCTTTAGACAAGCCCGGAACCTTCCGCAACGCTTCATCTCCGGCTTCCAGGATGCGCGTCGGGTCCTGGTCGAAATGGGCCAGGAGCTTCCGGTAGCTCACGGGGCCGATTTTCGGCAGCGCGTTGAGCAGCAGGCAGGCCTGAACTCCGGACAATCCCTTCATGAACCCATGGGTCTGTCACAGTTTTTCCGCCCTGTCCAGACTAAAAGCACACGGCTCGCAGGGCGCGGAAATCCTTTCTGCGGTTTTGTTCCGTCAGGAGGAAAATATCAGCCCTTGCCCATCGGCGGCGAGGGGGATTTTGGGAGCTAGCTGGAGTTAGCTCACCGATTCCTGGGCTGGCCCGTTGGCTCTCGCGCTCTTCGTCGGTTTTGGCTATTCTCGTCGGTTTCCGCGCTGTCTTTGCAAGGATGAAAATAAAAAGGATTTTTATTTTCATCCTTGGGGCCCGCTCCGCGGGCGCTCCCGAAGGGAGCCAAAGACAGCGCCGGACAAACGGCCCCGAGGCACCCGAAAACCTCTCAGCTGAAAGATGTCGTCAAATAAAAGGTGGGCAAAGGGAAAAAAGAGAGGAAAGAGGAGGGAATGGAAAAAGGACACATAAGAGACGTGACCTGTCGGATGAATTGTGCAATTAAGATGAAAAGATCGCTGTTTGATTTGACGACGCACAATTAGGCCATCAGGAAGGCCTGAATCTTTTCCAGAAGCTCGGGGCCGGCATCCTCCAAAACCCAGTGGCCGGCCTGGGGAAAACGGAGCGCCTGGGCATCGGGAAAAAATTCCTGCCACTTCTTTAAAAAAGCTTCGGTGAAACAGAAGTCCTTCATCCCCCAGGCGAGCAACACCGGCTTTCCCCGCAGGGTCGGCAGCTGCTCCTCGATGGTCTGCAGCGTCTTCCAGCTCCGGTGCCGCCGCCGGAGTGGGATGTCCTTGACGAAGGCATTGACGGCGATGCGGTGGGCCCAGGAATCGTAGGGAAAGAGATAGCCCCGGCGCACTTCTTCCGATAGCGCCTTCCGGACGCAGAGGGAGGCGGCGGCCCGGACGAATCCGTTCAATCCTCTCACCAGCAGGGTTC
>JAITKE010000092.1 GCA_031278595.1 Puniceicoccales bacterium | reverse complement strand
GTACTATCCTTCCGTTTGGAAGGAGCTGAAGCAGGTCTATTACCTACTCCTCCTGCGGGAGGTGAAAACCCGATTCGGGCGCCTGAAGCTCGGCTGGGTCTGGATCTTCCTCGAGCCCCTGCTGCACACCATCCTCCTCGTCGCCATCCGAAGCCTATGGAGTCACAGGCCCATTCTTCCGGACGTTCCCAACACCGTTTACATGCTCAACAGCCTCATCCCCTGGTTCCTCTTCCGCGACATCTCGACCCGCTGCACGACGGCCATCGCCGCCAACAAGGGACTCTTCGTCTTCTCGCGGATACGGCCCTGGGACACCGTTTCCGCACGTTTCATCATCGAAGTTTTCCTCAGCTGCTTCGTCTACTTCAGCCTCATGTTAGGCCTGTGGTGGTTCTGGGACATCGTCGTATTCCCCACACGGATTGCCGAGTGGTTTCTCTCGCTCTTCCTGCTCGCGCTTCTGGGCCTGGGCCTGGACGGCATTCTAGCCTCGGTAGCCCTCTATTTCCCAGAAATCTCAAAGATCAAAGAAGTCCTCTTTTCGCTGCTCTACTTCACCAGTGGCCTTTTCTTCGTCCCTTCCCAAATGCCGCCGAGCGCCCAGTTTATATTTCGCTGGAACCCCATCGCGCTGGGCATCGAGTATTGCAAAGCCAATACCCTGGAATCTTATCCCTACATCCGGGGAGGCGGGCTCTTTTTCCTTCTCACGGTCCTGGGGACTTTCATCGTGGGGCAACACATCCTGAATCGCCACATTTCTAAAATTCTCAACGAATGATTCGGCTCCGAAATCTCAGCAAGTGGTACCAACTAAGGAAGAGACGCTGCTGGCTCTTTCGCGATTTCAACCTCGACATTTCCGACGGGACGCGACTGGGCGTTCTCGGCATGAATGGCAGCGGAAAGTCCACGATGATCAAGATGCTGAGCCAAATCGAACAACCCACTCGAGGGGACATCGACATTCGGGGAGCGGTGTCCTGGCCCGTGGCTTCGGGTTCCGGATTCCAGCCCAGTCTATCCGGCATAGAGAATGTGCGTCTCGTCTGTCGCATCTACGGCATTCTCGGCCGCCATATGAAGGAGGTCAGCGATTTCATCTACGAAAACTCTGAGATCGGCGATTTTTTCTTCGAGCCCATTCGGACCTATTCTTCCGGCATGCAGGCCAAGTACCTCTTCTCGCTCAGCATGGCCTTTGAGTTCGACATCTATCTGCTGGATGAGGTGACGGCCGTCGGCGATGGGCGTTTTCGGGAGCGTTGCCAGCAGTGGCTCGAAGAAAGGGTGCTCAAGGCCACCCTCATCTACGCCTCCCACAGCCTGGATGAGGTCAAAAGAATTTGCAACGCAGTGCTCGTCCTTCGGCAGGGTGTCCAGCCGAGATTTTTTACGGATATCGGTGAAGGAGCTCAGTTTTACCTTGATTATCTTCAGGCAATAAATAAGGGAACAGTAAGCACTTGATGCGTCATGCGTCATGCGTCATGCGTCATGCGTCATGCGTCATGCGTCATGCGTCATGCGTCATGCGTCATGCGTCATGCGTCATGCGTCATGCGTCATGCGTCGTAAGCGGAAGTGCGGGAACCGGAACCGCCTTTCACTTCCTCCCGGAACATCGCCTGCATGCTTTCGGGTTTCATCCTTGGAAGCACTCCGTTCTGCGGGCCTATGCCCGTCCGGCCGAAGTCTTCTTCCACTACGGCTTTCAATTAAAACACCTAAAAGCCCTCAACCCCCAGCGAGATATATGCTGTGTCTGGAGCAGCCATCCGCTGGCGGATAAAGTCGCTCTCTTCGCTGAAGAGCAGAACGGCCGCTGCTTCCGGGTGGAGGACGGATTTCTGCGTTCCGTAGGCCTCGGCTGTCTCTTCGTTAGGCCCTGGTCACTGGTCTTCGACAGCTGCGGCATCTACTACGACCCCTCGAAGCCGAGCGATCTGGAAAATATTCTGCAGTGTAAGAGCTTTTCCGTCGAGGAACTCCGGAGAGCCCGCCGGCTCATTGCAACCGTCCCACTCCTCGGCCTCACGAAGTACAATGCGGGGAGCGTCGGTGATTTCTCCCTCCAAGTTCCGGATGGCCGTCCCGTTATCCTGGTCCCGGGGCAGGTGGAAGACGACGCAAGCATTTCTTGCGGATGTGCGGAGATCCACAGCAATCTCCAGCTCCTACGGCGAGTACGAGAGCTAAATCCTTCGGCCTGGATCCTCTACAAACCCCATCCCGACCTCCAGTTCACTAAGAAACATTTACAAATTCCTAAAGTCGCGATAATGGCATTCGCCGATCAGATGGTGACGGACATTTCCATTTCAGACCTTCTGCCCAGCGTGGACAGCGTTCATACCATGACCTCGCTGACGGGATTCGAGGCCCTGCTGTACGGGAAAGAAGTCCACTGCTTCGGCCTGCCCTTCTACGCCGGCTGGGGATTGACTCAGGATCACACGTCCTATCCGCAGAGAAGTCGACGGCGAACACTGGAGGAATTGGTCGCCGCCGCCTACATCGACTACCCGCGCTACTACCACTGGGGAAAAAATCAGCCCTGTGAGGTCGAGGAGGTCTTGCTAGCCCTTCAGGAGCAGAGGGGAAACTTTAGGCCCAATTGGAAGCAGAAGATGGGACGTCGTCTGCTCAACGGATTCAGGAAAATCAGGGGTATTTTCGCCTAACCTCATGAGGCACACGCTCTTGCTGCAGGGGCCGGTAGGGCCGTTTTTCGACCGATGGGCGAAATTTCTTCAGGAGAACAGCGACAGAAAAATCTGGAAGATTCACTTCAATCGAGGAGACGCCCATTTTTACCATCAGGGAAATAGTTTTCGCTACGGCGATTCCTTCCCTTCCTGGCCCTCGTTTTTCCGGAACTTCGTTCAGGAACACAAGATCACGGAGGTCTTTCTCTGCGGCGATTGCCGTCCCTACCACCGCTCCATCCTTCCCATTTGCCAGGAATCTTCCATCGATGCCTGGGTCTTCGAGGAGGGCTATCTGCGGAGCCATTACATCACGCTGGAACGAGGGGGGGTGAATGCCTTTTCCGATGACTATTCAAGGCCATTGGCCGAACTGCGCCCCTCATTACCCTTGCCCCAAAACCTGTCCCATCGAAAACCTTCCACGCCGTTCTTCCCGCTAGTCCTCAATGTTCGCTACTACGCCTTTCTGGCGGTGGAAAAATACGGCACCCTCCTGGGCAACGCCCTATCAAAAATAAGCCACTTTTTTCTCGGCCAGTCCCACTCCCAAAAGGGGAAGAAAGACAAGGGCTACCTTTATCAGCATTACCGCTCCCTTTCCCCGATGGAGATCCTGCGATTCCTGCGGGCCTTTGGCCGAAAGCTCCTCTACGCCCCTAGAGAACATCGGATTCGAAAGCGATTTCGGGAACGGAACGGGCGCTTTCTCTTCATCGTCCCGCTGCAGATCGCCGGCGATTCCCAGATCATGGAGCATTCGGATTTCCCCAGCATCGAAGCCTTCATCCGCCAGGTTTTGCACTCCTTCGCCAAAGCGGCCTCGAAAAACACCTGCCTCGTCTTCAAGCACCATCCCCTCGACCGTGGTCACTGCCACTACGGGAAATTCATCGAAGCGATGCGACGGCAATGCAACCTCGCTCCCCAGCGCGTCCTCTACGTCCACACGACTCCGCTTTCCTTCTTCTGGCCACGGGCCCTGGGCTGCGTCACCATCAACAGCACCTCCGGACTCAGCGCCTTACAGAGCGGCATTCCCACCTTCTGCTTGGGAAGATGCCTCTACGCCCGCGAGGGCATCACGCACCGCGGTTCTTTGGACAGCTTCTGGAGACATCCCCAGCGGCCCCAGGAGGACAAGGTGTTACAACTGGCCGATTATTGGAAGAGTCACGTGCTCATCCAGACCACCTTTTACAGACCACCGGAACACGATCTCTGGGATTGCATTCCGCCCTATCTTCGAACTCAGCTCGGTCTCGTGCGCGGTCAAAATCGGAATGACTCCATCCTGGCGCTCTCCCACGAGGCCGAAGTGGCCCTCTCCACTTCCCAACAGGGAATTTAAGCAGAAAAAACCAGAAGTTCCCTGAGCCCCAAACACCTCAGGCCAGCGTTTTTCTCGAGCCTAGAGACTGTCGTCAAATTCAATAAGGGCGTTGTCTGGAGGGTTCTGTTTTTGGGGCCGGCTTTCGATGCCGGAGGCATCGGGCCCGCGAAGCGGGCCGCCCGGAAGGGAAAAGGCCAAAGGCCTTTTCCTCTTCCGGGCAAAGCCGGCCCCCACCGATACCAGCGAAATTCTCGGAAAGCGTCGTCAAATAAAAGGTAGACAAAGGGAAAAAGAGGGGATGAAAAAGGGATACCTAGGAGACACGATCTATCAAATGAATTACGGAGCAAGATGAAAAGCTCGCTGCCCGATTTGACGGCACTCTCTAGGGCATGGCGGAAACTACGGATTTTTCGGCCGCGTCGGCCGCGCCTCCGGTGTGATGAAGGATTTCACGTAACGGGCTCGCTCCGCCTCCTCCCGCTCCCGCGGAAGCTCATTTTCCCCCAGACAGACCCGAAAGGTTCCGCCGAGCAACTGGCGGGCCCAGCGGTCGATCCGCGGCAGCCAGTCCTTCGGCAGGCATCCACCGGCGGCGGCAGCTCTTAGATGCGAGAGGCAGTGGAAGGCCTCTGCCGCTCCCAGTAGCTGACAGGAGAATAGAGTACCCCAGGCGCGGTTCACGCGGTCCCAAATCCTCAGACCCTGCTTTTGCCAGAGCCGGTTTCGCTCGGTGATTTCCCTATTTCGAATATGAACGACCGCCTCCCGCAGGGCGCGTAGGGCCTCATCCGGGGAACATGAAGGCGCATCGTGAAAAATCCTCACGACGGGCAGCAGTTCGAGGGCGACGAAGCCATACTCCGGACAGCTTTTCAGTCCCAACGGGGACAGCTCGGCCATCGTCTGCTCGTGGAGCGCATTCTCGACGATGGCCGGCAGATGCAGCGTGACCGAAGCGACCAGGCCGCTCCCCCATTCCCTGGAGTCCGGCGAGAGATAGCCATGCTGCGGAGAAAAGGCATAGTCGGTCTCCGGCACGGCCGAGGCCCAGCGGGAGACCGACTTCCACAGGCGTTCCGGGCACAGACCTTTTTGGCAAGCGCTCCAGGAGAGGTGCTGCTGTCCGCCCAGCCATACGCCGGCATTTCCCTCCTCCTTCAGCAATAAATAGCTTCCCTCGTAACGAGTCGCCTCCAGGGCGGAAATATAGTCCCATTCCCGCAGCGACCAGCGCTCATCTTCGCCCAAGGACTTGAGGTCGAGAACGAGGCTTCGGCGAAAGGCCGGGAGCTTTCGCAGGCGTGCCGTCCACCGCTGGCTGAATTCCCGCCGCTCCTCCGGACTCAGGCGTTCCGGAAAGGGAAGATCTCGGAGATTTCGCGAGAGCCGGAGATGAGTCCGCAGGACGACCGGATCGCTGGCCGCGTCAGCCCCTTCCTCCGAACGCCGCTTCAGCCAAAAGTCCCGAAGGGCCGTCACGGATGCTCTTGTTCCAGCTGTCGGATGCGATCCCGCAGCACGGCTGCCGTCTCGAACTGCTCCCGCCGCACCGCGCGCTTCAGCTGCGACTTCAGGAGGGACAGCGCATCGCCGTCGTAGGAGGCGAATCCGGCAAAGGAGAGGTTGAAGACATAGCTCCGCGCCTCGGCCGGAGTAGGATCAGGCGATGCATCCCCCTGAGGCCGGGTGCTGGGGAGACGGGGTGCATCCCTCTGCTCCGACGGAAGAAATTCCTCCGGGCAGCGGCTACAGCCGATACGACTGGAGCGGAAGAATTCCTTCCAGCTCATCCCGCAGCAGGAACAGACCTTGGCCGCGAAGGGTGCCCAGGCGTGCGACTGTTCCAAAAGCTCGGCGAATGGGTCTTCCGCCGATGGGTCGCAGCGCTGCGCACAGGCCGGGCACAATTCCATGCAGAGGTTCAGGCCGCCATTCTTGCGGACGAGGCGCAGCTGGGCCGGTCTTCCACAGAGCTGACACGGGATGGGGTCTTCCATGGGAAGAATTTTTAAATGAAAATGCCCGAAAGGTCAATGGCCGATGCGCTCCACATTGGCCCTGTATTTCTCGATCCCCTCCACGATCGCCCCGGCGAGTTTTTCGCGATTTTCCGGTTTCGAAAAAATTTCGAAATCCTGGGCATTGGTCATGAATCCCCCTTCGACCAATACCGAAGGGCAGGGATTATTCCTCAGGATCTGGAGGCGCTCCGCCTTGATGCCGCGATTTTCCAAATGCGGAAAGGCGTCGTGGAGGCAGGAGGAGAGGGCATAGGCCCCTATCGTATTGCCGGCCACAAAGGCGTGATTGACGACCGAAACCGAGGCGTTGCCCCTCTGACGGCTGCCGGCGTGCGTGGCGGCGCCCGGGATGGGGAAGCAGAAAATTTCAAATCCCCGGGCACCGGCGTTGGAGCAGGCGTTGAAGTGAAGGCTGATAAACAGGTCCGGCTGGGCCCTTTTCGTCGCCGCCACCCGGTCGGCCAGCGGGACGAATTTATCCCCCTCTCTCGTCATAATCACCCGATAGCCCAGCGAGGACAATTGCTGCCGTAGGCGCTGAACGACGTCCCAGGTCCAGGTCTTCTCGCTGACCCCACGGGCCACGGCGCCCGAATCTTTGCCCCCGTGGCCGGCATCCAGGACGAGGGTTCTCGGCACGGGAATTTTGGCGGCGATGCCCTGCGGATGGATCAAGGGCTGGATCTTCGACTCGAAATCGGCCCGGCTGACGTAGAGCTCCTGTTTTTCCCAAAAAAAGGGGAAGCCGAGGAAGATTTTGCAACCATTGTAGAGGAAGCAACTGCCATCCTGGCCGAAGGACATCTCCGCCGTGCCCCGGCGGATTTTCAGGCTTCGCGCATCGGGCTTCTCCGAACGACAATCCGAGGGTAATGCCGAGGGAAGGGCGAGGTACTCCCGGCCCTGCCGCCAGATGCGAACGGTCTGGCCCTGGCCGGCGCCCACGACTTTCGCCGAAACGGGAACAGCCGGCTTCCGGAAGGGCCACGCCGAGAATGATCCGACCTTGCCCCCGCCGAAGCGGCCTGCGCCCAAGGCCCCGACCGAGGCGAAATTTCCGTAGACCGATGTGGAATTCCCATGGGCGCCGAAGGATACGAATGGGCATGAGGAGAATCGGCGGCCGGTGGGTTTGGGGCCGCCTTTGGGCCCTACGGGCCCCGGCGCCCGCTGCGCGGGCGTCGCGGTAGAGGCAGGGAAAGGAACTTTCCCTGCCTCTACCGCAAAGGCGGCCCCCATTAGCATTGCCACGGGCACAAAGCCGTTCACACAAGCGCCTCCAAGGGCCATTAGACTGCGATTTCCCCTCATCTCTTCGCCAAAATGGCCTTTAGGAAGCCCGTGGAGCGGGCGAGTCCACCTGAGTCGGATCGACCGCAGCCGGCTTAGACCTGTTCGCCGAAGGTTTGGGCGAAAACATCACGGCGATTTCGCGGCCGGAAAGGCGGGGCTCTGCATCCGGTGTGCCATAGGCACTCAGCTCCGCCATGGCCCGCCGGATGATCTCCAGACCGAAGGCCTGGCGCTCCATCTCCCGAAATCGCAGGATCAAGGCGATTTTCAGTTTATTTCCCTCCTGGAGAAAGGCAATGCCGTGCTTGACCTTGGTCTCGAAGTCGTGGGCCTCGATGTTGAGCCGAAATTTCACCTCCTTCAGCCGGGAAGAGGAATCCTTCTGGTTCTTCTGCCGTTTCCCCTCCTCGTACTGGTATTTGCCGAAATCCGCGATCCTGCAGACGGGCGGATGGGCATTGGCGCTGATCTCGATCAGGTCTAACCCGCAATCCCTGGCCAGGCGCAGCGCTTCGCCGATGGGCAAAACGCCCAGTTGCTTGCCTTCCGGATTGATCACCCGCACCGCCTCGACGCGAATCCGCTCGTTTTTTCGGATAAAGGGCTCCCGTGGACGCTTGCCGTAGGGAGTTCTGGGCCTGAAGGGCGAGGTACCGGACATGCAAAAACTAAAAGCTGAGATTCGGAGAATAGTGAGAGCCGAGGGCCTTGTCCATTCTTTTCGTCCCCATCAGCCCTCGGCCGGATGGGACGAGTTGGAATATTCCCCAAAAGCTAGAAAATTTCCTCAATCGCAGCGAAGCACAAACGGAATGCCCGGAACACTCCCAAAGTTTTTCTGTATCCAAATAATCCCCAAAGCTGAAGACAAAGCCGAAAATTAGGATTTTCCCTCCTCTGACTGGGCAGGAGCTTTGGTTTTTTCGAATTGGTTGAATATCTCGCTCAGGCTGTTCATCT
>JAITKE010000087.1 GCA_031278595.1 Puniceicoccales bacterium | reverse complement strand
GCGATCCCAAAACTTTTAAGTTTTGCTGCTGCGCTTCGCGCAGCAGGCGCTGGGCTCCAAAGCCCAAGGGCTTTGAAGCCCAGCGCGGATCGCCGGCGAAGATCCTCCAAAACACCCGGCCGAGTACTCACTCGACAGAGTACTTCCGCAGGATTTTCCGAATATCTGTTTCCAGCCGAAGGAGGAATTCCTCATCGGCATAGCCGTGTCGGCCCAAAAACTGTGCAAGGTCCTCTTCGGTGATCCTCCGTAGTTCTGGTATCTGACTCTGGGGCTCTTCTTCCCTTCGACCCTGATGCCAATAAAACTGATCCTGACGCCAGCGAAGTTCCTCATGCTTTCGACACTGTCTGACCTCCCGAAGGTCGCCGGCTTCGGGAAAGGGTAATTCGTCGGGTGATCCGTAAAGGACGCTCCGGAGATCTCGCCAAGCCTCCTTGATTTGCTTCTCGGCTTTGGCCGTACCGTCGGCTTGACCGGACAGGATTTCCGAGGAAGTTCGTAGAGCCTTGGCCAGTTTCGAGAGGGCTTTGAGTTCTCGGCTGAAGCGTTCGGCGAAATACTTTAGGCGACTGAGATTCCGGCGCAGTTCCAGCCGGTGCTTTCCCCACCACTCCTGCTCTGTGCCGAAAAATATCCCGTGTTTAAGGGATATCCTCGGTGGATTTCCCCCTAATCCCTCCAAGAAGGGGTATTGGTCATAGATCTCCCGTAGGCCATCCCAGGGGCATACGCTTTCCATTTTCACGAGGCGGCTCAGGCTTTTTTTGGCATTTTCGATATACTTTCTGAAATTCACTCTCCAGACGCAGGCGCGTTCGGCCAGGAAAGCTTGGAATTTTGGGTCATAGAAGCCCTGATCTGCCGCAGCATGGGGGATTTCGGGCAAGTAATCCGAAGGGGCCGTGAGCTCCCTAAGACCTTCCCAGGCCTCCGCCACCGTCCTGTCGGCTGCTGCATTTTCCCGTTCCTCCCCAGGGGCCCGGGCGAGATCGAGCAACAGGTTCAGCTCCTGAGTGAATTGCCTGAGGAAGCATTCTGCCCAGTAAAAATTATCCTCCTGTCCCTGATAATTCCTAGTCTTGGCTATGCGCTTGCTGCCACTGACCCATTCGGCTGTCCAGCCGGAACTGCGTTCGGCGAAAAAGGCCTCCAGCTCCGTCAAAGGCGTCGCCTGCACTCCGAGGGTGCCGAAGCCCATCGCGCCGAGGAACCCCACAATCCTTAAGTTCTTCATCTTTCCCTCCGGACGAGTCATTATTTCAATCGTGCGAATTCTGTCAAAGTCATCTCGCTTGTATTTCTTTTCCTGATATTTTTTCATAAGTTCTTCTTCTTTCTCCCCTCAGTCTCTGTTCTTGAAGAGAGGTCGATAAATGCTAAAGCTGAAAAGAGAGGCAGGAGATGGCGGCGGAGAGGAAGAGAGATCGGGATGTGGGAGGTATTTTTCCCCACGGAACTAAAAATTCCCATGGCGGGCTTGTGGCCCATCCCCTGTCCCTGGGTGAATCCCGGCGCTGGGGTGATGTCGGCCATTCTTCCCGAAAGTTCCTACGGCAGCTCTCGGAACTCGGCCTATCCTTCTGGAGGATTTCCGAACAGCCTTCGGAGACTTCTTCTTCCGGGGAGAAAGGAACTCACCCCCAAGGCCTCTGGTCTTCGGCGTTTGCCCCCAATCCTCTCTATGTCGACGGCCTGGATTTGTACGAATGGGGCTTATGGACAGCGGAGGAGAGGGATTTTTTTGAGACCTATGCGGAGAGCGATTGGCCGAACTACGCCGCCGTCAAGGATTACCTCCTGCGCCTGGCGGCGCGGCAATTTTCCCATCGGGCGTCCGGGGAATTGATGGCGGAATTCCTATCCTTTTCCAAAACCGAGAGGGAATGGCTGGAGCCCTATGGATTGTTTCAATCCATCCATCGCGCTTTGGGAAAGCGTCCTTGGCAGGATTGGCCCGAGGCATTGAAGTGGAAGAATAAAAGGGCGATGGATGCGGCCAGACGGCAGTTGTCGGATGCTATGCGGATCGAGCAGCTGTTGCAGTTCTTCTTCCACCGGCAATGGAGCTCGCTGCGTACCCTGGCTAAAAATCTCGGCATTGCTCTCATCCCCTCCATTCCGCTCTGGCTCGATGAGTCCATGGCCGACCTGTGGCTGGAGCCAAAATTCTTTTCCCTCGACGCTCGGGGAAAGCCAAATGTCCGGGTGATTCCCCAGAGTTCAAAGGAGTGGAACTCGGAATCTTCTCCCATCCATCCCGCCTATCGCTGGCAACGGATGGCGGAGGAACATTATGCCTGGTGGGGAAGGCGCGTGCAGACCCTGGGGCGGCACTGCGATGCGCTGTATATCAGCGATTTCCACGACCTCATCCGTCATGCCGAAATCTCTCGGACGGCGGAGGGGAATACAGCGGATGATATTCGCACGGTCGCTGGGCCCGGTGTTTCCTTTTTCCAGGTCTTACAATTCCGCTCGGGCCACAGGCTCTGCATCGCCGATCCGAAGACGGAAGCCCTCACTTCCTCGGCGGATTGGGTCGCTCTGCAGGACGTCCTATCGACCTTCTGGTGCGAACGGGATACCGAGTCCTCTGTGAGGGAATTGGATGGGAAAATCTTCAAAAAGGATGCCTTCCGTTGGGTTCAGCTCCTATGCCCCGTGGAGCGGGAAAGATCCGATTCGAGAAAAAATATCGCCCGCGTCTTTCGGAAATGCAAGCCCTGGGGCAGGGCGTTTAGGGGTGCGCTTGATCTGGGAAAGCTCCGCCTCCTACGGCGCTGGAAGAGGTGGCGCCAGAAGCAATTTCTTGGCCTTCCTCTCCATCTTCACCTCCAACGCCTCAGGCAGGCCCCCTCGCGGTTCATGCTTTACCTCAAGACCTGTGCCCGGAAGATTTCCGAGAGGGATAGCTAGGCCGCTTTTACGATTTTTCCCGCCTTGATCGCCTTGACGGAGACCCAGAGGCGCTTGATCTGTCCAGAAGGCAACACGATGCGAATATGCTGCAGGTTCGGGCGAAACTTTCGCGGTGAGCGCTTGATGATGTGCGTCCCGATACCTCCGCTCTTCTTCGTCTGCCCGCGGCGCAGAATACGATTCCCCTTAACCGGTCGTTTTCCCGTAATGCTGCAAACCTTGGACATGAGAGCGAAGGATGATTTTCCATTGGATGGAGAAATTCGGGAACTGTCAAGGATAAACTCATCGGTAATTGTCCAGGACGTAGGCCGCAAATCCGGAAGCCACCGAGGCGAATGCCAGTACCGCCCCTGGACTGTCGCATAGTCGCCTACCATCACTTAATCTATCAGAATAGAGCTTGTGGATTATATCGAGCGCCTTGGTGTCATTCCAGAAGCTGTAATTCGGGCCCTTATTGGGATCTGTGATATCTGTTGTTAGGCAAAAATAAAACCTTTCATAAGCTTCTCGGTCTGCTGCACCTAAAGCAGCGATGGAGGCATTTTCGTAGGCGCGGTATTGCTCCAGTAGAGCTTTGGCTCCGGCGATGTTGTTGTTTTGGATCATCGTCTGAATGTCCGTTGCGTCCCCTTTGAGATAGGAACTGATGCCGGGTTCCTTGTAGAGCATGAGATAGGCGGGACAGAAAGATTCATTCATCACTACAAAGCTGCTGGCTCCACTATCAAAATAATCGAAGAGTAGCTCGAGAAGAGCGCTCGGATTTTTAATTATGCTTTGGATGCTACTGCCTGAGTTATTCATCTCATAAATCACCTCTTTCAGAGAACCTTTTTTCCATAAGTTTTCCCATGGAGGCTCTTCAGGTGGCTCCGGTTCTGGTTCTGGTTCTGGCTCTGGTTCTGGCTCTGGATCGGGATCGCTTGGTGGGCTATAAGGTGGAATATACGGGAGCTCTGGTTCTGGCTCGGGATCGCTTGGTGGGCTATAGGGTGGAACATACGGAGGCTCTGG
>JAITKE010000012.1 GCA_031278595.1 Puniceicoccales bacterium | reverse complement strand
ACCTGAGCTACCGAGGTTTTATCAAAGAGAACTGCTCTCGGCGGGTCAAGGGCGTATCGCCGGTGGTCGTTGGAAAGGATGGCAGAATAGGACGACCGTCTGGACAACCCTTCCCAGAGGGTTTCTCAAAGGGCAAACCCGCTTCGTCGCCTCGAGGTAGGGCTAAGCCGCCTTGGGGGCCCAAAGGGCCCCAGGCCCGCTCCGCGGGCCGCGCCGGGAGGAAAAGGAAGGCTTTCCTTTCCCTTCCGGCACCAAGGCGGCGAAGCCGGAGAAACCGGAATCCCCAAATTACAAAAACAGGCGACGAGGGAGCTAAAAACAAACGACGGAGGAACTAGAAGTTTCTCTTATGCCCCACCCTAACGAAAAGGAATACCTGTCCGGCCCATTTGCCAGAGGGAAATCCGGAGCTATACTTCCGCCGAGGAGAGGATGTATATGGGAAATTTGCGATTTATCGGGAGCCTCGCCGGTTTATGCCTGGGAGGGATAACCCTGGCCTGGGCGGATTATGAATGGGACGACACATCACCCTTGATCCATGCGGTCGACGAGGACCTCGACCCGATGATCCAAGAGCCGACGCTCGGCATCGCCCCGTGGTTCCAGGAGTTCATGCCCGATTTCCTCCACCTCGTCAAGCGCAGCTACAACGCGACGAAGCGCAGCGACCGCAGCACCTACCGCCTGCCGGCGGAGATGATGCAGGCCCAGGTGGACATCGGGAAACACGTCTGGCACTGCCGGCAGAATTTTGCCGGGACGCAGGGGGCGATACGGGCCGAAGGCTGCCGCCAATCCTGCCTGCGCTGCCTCCTGAACTGCTGCTCCTGCTGCTGCGGAGAGGGCGAGGTCACGGCCGCCGAAATCGACTTCCCCGGCTTCGTCGCCTATACCCAACATCGAGACCTGCACGTGATCGTCCTCGTCCTCCGCGGATCCCAGGGCGAGCTCTTCCAGTCCGCCCACGGCATCTTCGGCCCCACCTGGATGGATAATTTCTTCGCCGCCAGACAGCGCGTCTCCGCCGACCGTATGGGCTTCAATGGCTTCGTGCATGCCGGCTATGCCCAGAAAATCCAGAACTTTTTCTGGAACCTCCAGAGCGATCTTCGGGACCTGATCCGCCGCATCCCGCGGGAAGAGCGCGACCGCATCCGCTTCGTCTGCACGGGTCATAGCCAGGGGGCCGGCCTCGCCACCCTACTGACGCCGCAGCTGATCCACACCTACGGACAGCGGCTCTTCGGACAGGATTTCGACAACCAACGCACGCCGCGTTTCTTCTGCCTCGCGCTCTCCTCACCCATGGTCCTGGCCGGCCGCGAGTCCCAAGAGGCCTTCGAGCGCTACGTCGGCCGATCCAACGTCCTGCGCCTCTTTGTCCACCGCGACCTCGTCACCCTCGCCGCCTTCCGGGGCTACGTTCCCGTGGGAACCCCGGCCATCGTCTCCATCTCCGACGCCATCCATCGGGCCATCCAGGCGGATGTGTCCCATCACTACCGGACGCTGTTCTACAAAAAACTCCGGGCGCAGTTCGACCCGGCGCGCTTCGACCGGGTGGCGGAACGGATACGGCTGCCGTCGGACGGTGCCCAGGACGAGATCCTCCAGGTGGCCAAAGACGAGCCGCACAAGAAGCTCTACTGGCACTACATCAAATTCCTCCTCACCTCTCCCTCCTTCCACTACGACATGATCACGTCCCAGGGCTTCGCCGATGTCTGCAACCGCGCGCGTCGCCTGGCCCTGAGCACCAGCCTCGAGGCCCTGAAGGACTCCGATCCGCCGCCGGCTAGGCGCACCGTCTCGGAGGAATCTCTGCTACGTTCCCCCTATAGGCGCAGGCACTCCTCTCTAAAACGAACGTCGCCCCTGCTGATTTATACCCAAATGCCCTCCCGGATCGCCGCGGATCCCGAGCAGATCACGGCCGAGGATCTGCAGAGCTGGATGGAGCCGTCCTTCGACTGGGAAGAGGCTTTGCGGCTCGCCCGAGGCGACCTGTTGCCGGAAGAAATCACCATCGATTCGGAACGGGCCGGGCGCATCGCGGGGGTCGCCGATGAACTGGAGCGGAGCGTTTTCAGAGCCGATTCAGGCCGTAATTTCCTAAAACCCGCCGATGCTTTCCGGGATTGCCTCGGGACCCACCGCCGGCTCAATGCCCGCGAGCCGAAGGTCGGCACCTTTCCCCATGATCCGGAATTTCTTGCCTTCGTCGGGGTCGATCCCTCGGCACTCGAGGATCGGCCCTACCCGCTGCCCGGGGTCGAACTCTCCCTCATCGCCACCCTCCATGCCGGCGCCCAGGATGGCAAGGAGGCCGCCTTCCACCCCCACATCCTGAATACCTCCCTCCCCATCGCCCTGAAAAACGGCCAGATCGAGGAGCGGAAGCAATCGGGTGAGCTCGACATCTCCACACCTCTGCTGTCGGCCCTCGAATAAAGGCTCTCTTCGAAAACACACCGCCATCCCCTTCCTGTCGGCCTTCGAGTAAAGACCTTCCCACTGCCCGGCAGGCCCTTCCCGCTGCCTTTCAAGGGAGCCCCGGGGGAAGGGACTTCCCCGGGGCCCCCTTGGGGCCCGCTGCGCGG
>JAITKE010000002.1 GCA_031278595.1 Puniceicoccales bacterium | reverse complement strand
CAACGCGGCGGCTGGGCCCCGGGTGGCGTCGGGCCTCGCCTCTATATTTTTTGCCCGCCGCCTTGGCGCGGCGGACCCCCGCCCAACCGGCGCCGTTGGCCCGAGGATCCCCGCCCCGCGGACGGGCCCGAAGGGCTCCAAAGGCGGCGGCCCCCCACTCTCATCACAGGGATGTTCCCATCCACCCGTGGTCTGCCACATCGCGATGGCAGTGGCCTCACTCCCCACGCTTGACACCGGGGGCCATCGGCCGATGCTCGCCGGAGTGGGCGAAGCGAAGCACTCCTCCCCGGCGGAGGGGTCGATTTTCTTTCGACAGGAGATCTTTTCCTGGCAGTCCGTCCTTTGCCTCTACTTCGGCTCCCTTGTTCTGGCGGCGCTTCTCGTGCCCCTGCTTATCCGCCTGCTCCTGCTCTGGAATCTCCGGATGCCGAATGGCATTATTTCCTACCTGCTGTCGAGGAACTTCGGGATGATTTTCGACCGTGTATCCCTGCTCTTCTTCGCGCTGATGCTCGGCGTGAAGGGCTTTTGGGCCTGCCGGACGGCGAAGTTCTGGACCGCCATTTGGGAAGGGCTGAGGCGAAATGGAGGCGTGCAAATCGCCCTTTTCTGGAAATTCTTCGCCATCGGCGTGGCAATGGATTTGGGCCTGATGGGCCTGCAGATGGCTTGCTTTCCCTTTACCCTCACGCCCTGGACGCCGAAACTGGCGGGATGGGCCCTCTACTATGGCCTGAGCGCGGGCTGCATCGCCCTTCTGGAGGAGACCTTTTTCCGCGGGTGCCTGCTGGGTTCCCTGTTGCGCCCCCTGCGGGAGCGAGGGGCCATTTTTGCCAGCGCCCTGATCTTCGCCAGCGCCCATTTCGGGGCCTCGCATTCCTCCTGGGATTTGGCAGCGGAGGCGATGACGATGATAGACGGATTCCGGGCCCTGTATGAGCACACCCTCGGTGTTTTTCAAAATGCTCCTCCGCTGCCCCTGGCAATTCTCTTCCTCCTGGGGGTCGTGCTGGCCCAGCTGGCGCTCCGTCACCGCTCCCTCGCGCCGGCCATGGGCCTGCATGCGGGCCTAGTCTGGATGCTCATGCTCTACAAAAAGGGCGTCGATGTGGTCATCGATTCGCCGCATCCCTTCCTGGGCACCTGGCGCCTGACGGATGCGCCGGCGACCCTTTGCATCCTCCTGTTGATGGCATGTTGCCTGTGGCGCTCGTCCCGAAGAGGGGAGGAAGGCGACCGAAGAGAGGGAGAAAGCGCTCAGGTGGATTAGGGTTGCGGACTAGAGGAGAGCTTGCATGAGAATGGGTCAGCGGCATGGTCCAGTCTGAAGACAGTAGATTTGGGGCTGCCTTGGGCTTCCAAAGGAAGCGGCCCGCCCAAGGGCGGGCCCCGCCGAAGCCCCCTCCGGGGGCTTCGGCGCAAAGGCAGCCCCAAGCGGAAAAGCTGATCATCATCGGCAGCGGTTGCGCCGGCCTGAGCGCCGCCATCTACGCCGCCCGAGCCGGCCTGGAACCCCTGGTCATCGAGGGAAGCCAGCCGGGAGGACAATTGACGACCACGGACCACGTGGAGAATTTCCCCGGGTTTCCGGAGGGTATTTCCGGTCCCGAGCTTATCCGGAACATGCGCCGGCAGGCCGAACAATTCGGCGCGCGCTTTCGCTCGGAACGCATCCGACGGCTGGAATTCTCGGCGGAGGAAAAATTCCCGCGGTGTGGCCGGCCCGATGTCCAGAAATGCCTCCAGGGCGAGACAGAAAGCCTGTGGGCCCAAACGGTCATCGTGGCGGTGGGGGCGACCCCGCGGAAGCTGGGCATCCCGGGGGAGGAAAAATTTTTCGGCGGCCGGGGCGTCAGCACCTGCGCCACCTGCGACGGGGCCTTTTACCGCCACCGGGAGGTGGTGGTCGTCGGTGGGGGCGACAGCGCCTGCGAGGATGCGCTGTTCCTCGCGCGCTTCTGTTCGCGCGTCCATCTGGTGCATCGCCGCGATCGATTGCGGGCCTCGAAGATCATGGCCGAGCGGGTGAGGGCCCATGAAAAAATCTCAATCCTGTGGAACAGCATTCCCGTTCGCCTGGATGGAGACGAAAGGCTCGCTTCCCTGCGGATTCGGCAGGGAGAGACGTCGAAGGAGCAAACCCTGCCCTGCAGTGCCGTTTTTCTGGCCATCGGCCAGGAGCCCAACACGATCCCTTTCCGCGACGCCCTGCCCCTCGACGAGCGGGGCTATATTCGGGGAGAGGGGGTGAAGATCTCGAGCTTGGAAGATCCTCCGAGAAGCTTCGAGGGAATTTTCCGGGCCGGAGACTGCGCCGACTCCTCCTACCGTCAGGCGGTTACGGCGGCGGCCATGGGCTGCCAGGCGGCTCTGGAGGCCGAACGCAGCCTCGTCGGATGAGATCTTTTCACGGTTATCCTCATTGTTCGCGCGCGATGGCCCCTGGCAGGGCCAGGGGGCGCTCCCCGCGGGAGCGCCTTCGCCGCGGGAGGCCGCCTTCGGCGGCCTTCCGCGGCGGGCCATCGCGCGCGCCCTTCTGGATCATTAGATTTCTTTCGAAACAATGATAAGGCGATATAAAGAGAGAGTAATTTTGAGGGGGTAAGTATGAGATATTTGAGCTTAAAAGGTTTATCGACAGAAGAATTCATCGTCTCGAAGGAAGTCTATTATATATGGAACCCAAGCTGTCGCTGAAAAAGGCCGCGGAGGCGGCCGTAGACCCTTCGCTGAGACCGAAGGGTTTTGATGATTTCATCGGCCAGAGGCGTACCCTGGAGCGCCTGCGGGTCATGACCGGTGCGGCACGACGGCGCGGCGAGTCCCTGCGGCATGTGCTGCTGAGCGGCCCGCCCGGGCTGGGCAAGACCACCCTGGCGATGATCCTCGGCCGCGAGATGGGGACCCAGACCCGCATCACCTCGGGGCCGGTGATCGAAAAGGCCAGCGACCTGGCCGGATTGCTGACAAGCCTGGAGCCGGGCCATGTGCTGTTCATCGACGAGATCCATCGCCTGCCGCGGGCGGTGGAGGAATACCTCTATTCCGCGATGGAGGACTTCTGCATCGATATCCTGATCGACCAGGGTCCCCAGGCACGCTCGATTCGCCTGGACCTGCCGAGGTTCACCCTCGTCGGCGCGACCACCCGCACCGGCCTCCTGACCCCGCCGCTGCGCAGCCGCTTCACACTCCAGACCCGTCTGGGCTACTACGAGGTCGGGGATCTGACCCAGATCGTCCGGCGCAGTGCCCGACTCCTGCCGGTGGAGATCGACCAGGAAAGTGCCGAGGAAATCGCCCGCCGTTCGCGGGGAACGCCGAGGATAGCCAATAATCTCCTGGGCTTCGTCCGGGACTACTGCCAGCAGCGGGAAAGCCCTTCGATCGGAACGGCCCTGACTCGGGAGGCCCTGGAGCTGCTGGAGATCGACGCTTCCGGCCTCGACGAGATGGACAAGCAGATCTTGAACTGCCTGGCGGAGAACTATAACGGGGGGCCGGTCGGCATCGGAACTCTGGCCGCTGCCATCGGCGAGGATCGGCATACGCTGGAGGAGGTGCATGAGCCCTATCTGGTGCAGGAGGGCTATCTGCAGCGGACGCCACAGGGCCGTCTCCTGAGCGCCAAGGCCTGGGAAAAACTGGGATTGGAACCGCTGTCGCGGGTCTCGACCCAATCCGAGATTCATTTCTGAGAGGCGCTTGGGGCCGGCTTTGGATTCCGAAGGAATCGTGGCCCGCGGAGCGGGCCACCCCCGGGCCCAGGACAAAGAAATTAGGAAAGCAAAAGCACGGTGGAGAGCGTCGGGGCTCCGGAAAGATTGTCCTGGGCCCGGGCAAAGCCGGCCCTAAGAAGCAAAGAACTTGACAGCGGCGGCTTTCTGACAAAACACCAGGGAGGCTTTAAGTTTGACCATGACCGGGGAGGAAATTCACAAAGTGATTTTGGATATCATTCGGGAAATCGCGCCGGATGAGGATCTCTCGCAGGTGAAGCCGGATGTGCCGCTGCGGGAGCAGTTGGACCTGGACTCGATGGATTTTCTGGACATCGTGATGGAGCTGCGCAAGCGCCACAACATCGAGGTGCCGGAGGCGGACTACAAGCGCCTGGAGTCGCTGAACTCCTGCGCGGAGTATCTGGCGGATAAGGTTTAGGGTTTTCCGATAAGTGGCTTCCTATACTGCCGGGCGTTGCCCAGGCAGCCGAGAGAGTTTTAAAAAGTTTGGGAAACCAATAGGATCAGGGGATATTTTTTGGGTCGCCTTTGGAGCCTTCGGCTCCGGCCCGCTGCGCGGGCCCGCCGAGGGGAAAGGGAAAAATCTTTCCATTTCCCCTCGGCGCAAAGGCGGCCCACAGACGACGAGAAAGGCGACCAGAAAACAATAAGGCCATCGGATGACGAGCCCACGAGTTCCATCGAACAACGAGGCCATGAGTCCCATCAAACGATGAGTCCAACTCAATAACGAAGCCGACAAGACTCTCTCCATCCTCACCGGGAGCGGTTGGCTTTGGGGCCGCCGTTGGGCCCGAAGGGCCCAGGCGCCTGCCGCGCGCGCAGCGGCGCAGGCGCCGCGTGAGGGGCAGGGAAAGTTTCTTTCCCTGCTCCTCACGCAAAGGCGGCCCCATTAAGATCGCCCGAGAAATTTCAAAAAAATTCCTTTGGGCTGGCCGAGGGGGAAATTTTTCCGAATTTTCCTAAAAATGCTCGAAAATCTCGATGCGATTCCCTGTGTCGCGCTGCGCGGAATCCGGAAGGGATTTTGCGGGCCCCAGGGGCGGACGGAAATTTTGCGCGACCTGTCCTTTTCCCTCTCTCCCGGCGACTCCGTCGGGATCAGCGGAATTTCCGGTGCCGGCAAGAGCACCTTTCTCAACATTTTAGCCGCGCTGGAAAAACCGGACAGCGGCGAGGTCTTTTGGGATGGCGAGCCCGTCCACACCTGGCCCAGCCGCGTCTTGGCCCGACGCCGAGCCACTCAGATCGGCTTCGTTTTCCAGAATTGCCACCTGGTGCCGGAGCTGGATTTACTGGAAAATCTGCTCCTGCCCTGCCGGATTTTCGGCCGGAGCGCCCTGGCCGAGGGGCGCAAGCGGGCAGAGATTCTGCTGGAACGCCTGGGCCTCTCCTCCCGCCATTCCTCCCTCCCGATGGGCCTTTCCGGTGGTGAGCGCCAGCGGGTGGCCCTTGCCCGGGCCTTCATGAACCGTCCCCGGCTCATCGTCGCCGACGAGCCCACCGGCAATCTGGATGAATCCACTGGCGAACAGGTCATGCGGCTGCTGGAGAACATCCGCCAAGAAGAACAGACGGCCCTCCTCCTGGTCACCCACCACCTTCCCTTTTCCCGCCGCCTGCGGCACCAATACCACCTGCACCAGGGGGTTTTGGAGCCTCTGTGATGTTAATGTCCTTGGGGCCGCCTTTGCGTGAGGGGAAGGGAA
>JAITKE010000100.1 GCA_031278595.1 Puniceicoccales bacterium | reverse complement strand
ACCATGATCTTCTGCTTGATGAGTTCCATGACATCCCAGCCGGCATATTTGTAGGAAGGGCCTAAGTCTCCATGCATTAAATGGATAAGATAGCGTCCATATTGCTGTATCGGAGAGGCGTTGAGCCCGTAGCGCTCGTTCATGGCCGCCTGGATTTCCGGGGGTACCCGCCGCTCCGAGTCGAAGGGCCCGCCCGGGGCCATCTGGGTCAGGAAAAAGGTCATGGTGATGACGCAGAAAAGCACCACCAGGGTCAGGATCAGCCGTTTGAAGAGAAATCGGAACATATTTCTAGATTTCTAGAGGTAACGGATGAAGGCCTTGGCCCGTAATTCCTGAATCCAGCGCTCGTAGCGCTCCTGCTGCTGTCGCTCAAGCAGGGCTTCCTGCAGCGAGGCGTAGACCTCGGCTAGGGCTTGCCGATGGGCCGGTCGCTGCCCGCTCCGGTGGAGCAGGACGAAGGCCTGGGACAGCTCCAGCCAGGGGGTGTGCTCGTCCTCGCCCAGTTCCCGAACGGCCTCCTGCAGCTCCGGCCGCAGGTCGCCTAAGGCCGTCCAGCCGAGGTTCTGGTACTGTAGGGCCGGCAATTCCCGCCGCCAGAAGGAACAGTTCTTCGACAGATCCTCCCCGGCATGCCAGGTCTTCAGCAGGGCCGCGAGCTTCGGCCGGAGCGAGTCCCTTTCCGCCTCATTCCCGTAGGGCACGAGGGCCTGTTGCAGCTGCAGCTGAGCCTTGTGGTAAAATTCCTCCGGATGCCGGCGGTAGTACTCCACAATTTCCGAGGGTCGGATGGGGTCCTTCGTCCGCTCCTGGCGCATGAAGTGGACGATGGCGTGCTGGCGGATCTCCTCCTTGAACTCCTGGACGGACTTGCCGTGCCGGTGGAGGTAGTCCGCGAGGAGCCGCCGCTGATTGTGAAAGCGATCCTGGAGGTATTCCTGGTAGTGCTGCTCGACGAAGGCGGGGGGGATTTTTCCCTTTCGGCGCTCGAATTCCCGGACGATGAGCCGGCGGTCGATCATTTCGTCCAGGTGCTGCCGGAGGGACTCGGGATCGCCTGCGGTTCCGGTCTCCGCTCCGGCGGCCTGCACCGCCTGGCATTCCTGCTCCAGCTGCCAGGAGCTGATGGCCTGATCCTCCACGAGGGCGACGAAGCGGTCGGCAGTGGGCAAGGCAAAAGCACCCGGGCTCAATAACCCTAGAGCGCTCATCACGGGCATAAGGAATGACCGGCATTGCATGGTGGTTCCGGACGGTGAGGAGATTATTTAGCGTTTCAAGGAGAAAAAGGGGGCGGGATCATGAAATGAGACCGACTTGGGGGGGTGGGGCTGCGGCTGTCTTTGGATTCCGGAGGAATCGCCCACGGAGTGGGCATCCGCCCGGCCGATGGCCTCCCTCGGGGGCCATCGGCCGGGCGGCAAAGACAGCCGCAAAGCCTTCTAGGACAGCCGCAGGCCTTCCTCAAGCAGCCGCAGGCCCCTTCTGCCGGAACCCTCTTCGGCCCGGCGTGGCCCCCTCATCCGGCTCGAGGACTACCCCCTCCGGCCCGAAGGGGGCAGGTGCGGAGAACATCCGCCCGGAGTCTCGGTTGACTTGGGGGCTCGGGGTCACCGGTGTTTTTTGGGGGAAGAATCAGCCCGGGGCCCCGGGGTCGCTGATGTCCTGCTGGGAAGACTGCGGAGCAGAGCCGGGAGCGGGGGTTGAGGCCTGCTGGAACCAGGCCTGAAGGGCTGCGCCCGGGTTCTGGAGCTCCGGCAGGCCGATGAGGAACTGGCGCTGGCCGGTGCGGTGGGCCAGGAGAGGCAGGCCGTGATGGAAGTCCTGAAAGGCGATGTCGCAGAGCGCCCGCAGGCTCTGGCCCGAGCGCTTCGACTGGGCCTCCAGAAAGGCCATGGCCTCCTCCGTCAGGACGAGGGATAGGCCGTGCATCTTGGCGAAGGCCTGGCAGAAGCGCCCGATGGCCTCCCGGGGATCTCCGGGGGCCGTCGCCTCCCGCAGGAGCGACTGCAGGGACGGCAGCGGTTGGCGGATCACCTCGGCCGTCAGCCGGAGCCGTGAAACCGTCGTCGAGGGCAGTTCGAACTTGAAGTCCCGCAGGCAGTTCTCCAGCACCGTGAGCAGTCCCCGGGCGCCGGTCTTCTCCTCCTCGGCCCGGGCGGCGATGAGCTCCAGTGCCTCGTCCGTGAACTCCAGGCGGATGCCGTAGCCCCGGAAATCCTCCTGGTACTGCCGGAGGATGGAGCCCTCGGAAGAGGTGAGGATCTGCTTCAATTCCCTCCGCTTCAGGGCCCGGCAGGCAACCCGCACCGGCAGGCGGCCGATGAATTCCGGCTCGAAGCCGTAGCGGATAAAATCCTCGGTTTTGGCCCTTTGGAAATGGGCATAGGTATCCGCTTCGGGATCCTGGCTCTGGCCGCTGAAGCCCATGGAGCTCGCCCCAACGCGCCTCCGGATGATCTCCTCCAGCTTGTCGAAGGCCCCGCTGACGATGAACAGGATGTGGCGGGTGGACAGGGTATCCTGCCTGGAGCGTGAAGGGTTCATCATGGAGCGCATCTGCCGCATGACGTCGTTGGGGCCCACCAGGCTGACCTCGGTGTCCTCCAGCAGTTTCAGGAGATTAATCTGAACCCCACGGCCGGAAACATCGCGCTGATCCCCGCTGCCGGCGATCTTGTCGATCTCGTCGATGAAGATGATGCCGTACTGGGCGAGATGGGTATTGCCGTTGGCCGCCTTGACCAGGTCCCGCACCAGGTCTTCGACGTCGTTGCCGACGTAGCCGGTCTCGGAGAACTTGGTCGCATCGGCCTTGACAAAGGGAACGCCGATGAGCCGGGCGATGTGGCGGACGAGGTAGGTCTTGCCCACGCCGGTGGGGCCGAGGATGAGGATGTTCTGCTTGTTGTAGTCCTGATCCCGCCGCAGCGGGTTTTCGATGCAGCGCCGGACGTGGTGGTAGTGGTCGCAGATGGCGACGGAAAGCACCTTTTTCGCGGCGTGCTGCTCGATGACGAAGCGGTCCAGATAGTCCTTCACCTCGCGGGGCTTGAAGTTGAAGCTCTCGATCCGATCGAGGGGGGTGATGGGCTCCCGCTCCTCGGACGAAGCGCCGGCCGGGGCGGATTCCGTCGGCACGTCCCCGTACATCAGCGGCGTGATCTGGATGTTCGTCGCCCGATTCAGGATTTCGCCGAATTTTTTGGTGAATTCCTCCAGTGGATTATGGGGCGTCTCCTCCCGAGGGGAGATCGTCCCGGGGGCCGGCTGGCCGGCCTCTCGCCCGGCCGTCGCCCCGTCAGCGGTTGTTCCACCGTGGGGCACCTCGCCTCCGGCCTCCCCGTCACGTGAACCAGAACTCCCGTCACAGGCCCTTCTCCCCTGGGCCGATCCATCGCCGGAACTGCCGCCGCCGGCTTCAACTCCGGCAGCCTCGTTTCTGGAAGTTTCATCGCCGGTGGCCTCATCGCCGAGAGCGTCGTTGTTGGAAATCTCGTTCTCGGCGGCTCCCTTGTTGGCGGCTTCGTCTCCGGAGGTTCTGTTTTCGGCAGTTTCGCCTTCGGAGGTTACGTCTCCGACAAGCTCATCGGGACATATTTTCTCGTCCGCCGCCTCGTTACGCTCCATGGGAGATAGGTCACACAAAAATCCCCCTGGGGCAATCCAGAAGCAGCGGTCCGGGTGGAAAAGAGTGTCCCAAAGACCGAGAATGGAGAGGGTTCCTGGATTTATCCCGAATCGCCGGGTTCTTTTTTCGGTTTTTGGGGGAGGTCTTGGGGATGGAGAATTGGGAACTTGGGAGAAGGAAAACTGGCTGCTGCGGGCTTTTTTCCTGCCGGCTTTCGATTCCGGAGGAATCCTGCCCGCTCCGCGGGCTCCCCGAAGGGCCCAGGCCGCGTCGCGGCCTGGGCCCTTCGGGGGACAGCCGGCAGGCGCCCGCCCACCCGCCCCAAACAACTCTTCCCATCCGCCCCGCAGCACCTCTCACCTCCGCAGCCGTCCCCATACCCCTTGTGCCCACCCATCCCTACGCCGACCTTAAGCCGGTTCAAGATCCCACTCGAGCTAGTCCGTTAGCCCAAAACTCTCCTTCGTCCCGCTCAAGCTCTCCTTCGAACGCCGCCGGATGTCCTTCGACGCGCTTTTCACATGACGGCTTTCGCTTTCCCACGGGGGATAACTTCTCCCTTAGAACTTGACAAGGAAAGCTCGAAAATACTCTCCCCCTGCCGTGAGAGACGATTATCTAAAGCTGGCGCAGGAAAGGGTCGACGATCCGCGCATTCTGGTCAACCTCATATCCCAGCGGGTACGCCAGCTGCGCTTCGGGGCCAGGCCGCTGGTCGAGACTCTGGAGCGCCTGGATCCGGAGGACCTGGTGCTGCGGGAGATCATGGCCGGCAAGATCTCCTACGAACTGCCCGATGCGGGAAGCTCCTCGCCGAAGGGAAGCTGAGTCTGTCCCCGCCCGGGGCATTTCCTTTCCGTTTATCGACTTTCTCCAAAGCACGGGTTGACGCCGTCTCCGCTCCGGCCACGCTGGATTCTCCATGCCGGAAATTCTCAACCGCAAGGCCTCTCACCGCTACCTGATCGGGGATACCTTCGTCGCGGGCCTCGTGCTGCAGGGCACGGAAGTAAAGTCCATCCGGGCCGGTAAGGCCCAGATCACCGATGCCTTTGTCACCGTCGACCGTTCGGGAAATGCCAGTTTGCTCAACGCGCAGATCGAGAGCTATGCCTTTGGCCATTCCCTGAACCATCTGCCGGACCGCTCCCGCCGCCTGCTCCTGCATCGGGGGGAAATCCGGAAGCTGCGCGCGGCCATCGAGCAGGAGGGCCAGTCCGTCATCCCGCTCAAGCTCTACTTCGAACGCCGCTGGGCGAAGCTACTGGTGGCGATTTGCCGGGGCAAAAAACTGCACGACAGGCGCGAATCCCTGAAGGAGAAGACGGCTCGGCGTGAAACGGAGCGCTTCCTGAAGGGGAGAGACAGCGGTGGCCGGAATGGCTGAGGACCTTTCCCAAAAGCTTGAAGGTTAAAATTTGAAGGTTTTTCCCTGCCGGCTTTCGATTCCGAAGGAATCCTGCCCGCTCCGCGGGCTCCCCGGAGGGCCCAGGACGAAGTCCAGGGCCGGCATCTCGGGAACGGACCCGCACTCCGGCCGCGCCGGGAAGGCTCTCGCCATTGCTTACGCCTCGCAGGACCCGTCGGACAGGGCCCGGGTGAAGTCGACGACGATCCGGTGCTCGTCGGGGTAGTTGCGGACCTCCACCCCCGCGCCGCCCAGGATGGAGAAGTCGCCGGAGCCGTCCGGCCCCGCCCCGTTGACGGTCCGGATCAGGCCGTCGCAGGAAAGGCCGGGCAGGCCGGGCGGGGCGCAGGGGCGGTAGCCGCCGCCCGAGCCGCCGCCCATGTCGGAGGCGATCTCCAGGGAGCCGGACTGGCGGAGGATCGCCACCCTGGCGTTCCTGCCGGCCCGGATCCTGACGGCGCCGGCGAGCCCCCCGGACGCCGCCGTCGCCGCCGCCTCGCCCTCGGCCCGGTTGGCCAGCCCGACGCTCCGCACGAACGCGTCGTACAGCCACTGGACGCAGCCCGGCTCCACCGCCGGCGCCGGCAGCAGCCGGTAGACCGCC
>JAITKE010000066.1 GCA_031278595.1 Puniceicoccales bacterium | reverse complement strand
TGGTCACCACCATGGACACCCGGGACCTCATCATGGAAGCCCCGGAGGATTTCACGGTGGGCCTGGTTGGGGCAGAGGGCCGAGCGAGCGTGCGGATGCGGAAATACAAGTCGGCGGTGAGTAGTACTAAGCCTTTCCCGAGAGAAGGCAGGTAGAAGTGCCAGAAAAAAAACGAGAAGCTATAGGGGGACATTTGTCCCCTTAATTTATTTGTCCCGCAGCGGGAGCGATGGGATAGGCCTCTTCCCGAGATTCAGTCCGGAAATTTCCCACCCAGTCGCAGGCCTTCGGCGCGCCCAAGATGCAGGCCACAAGCCCAGCAGAATCCTCTTGACAAAGAACAGCGTTGTTCCAAGATGCCATCCTCGTTCCCCTTTTGTGGACAAAGCATCTCGCCGGAGCGGGTGCGCTTTTCGTTCAGAGGGGAGAAAATCGGCTTGAGCCGGTGGTTCTTTGAAAGTCAGCAGGAAATTTTTGGGGGTGTTACGGCTTCGACGATGAATCGTAGGATAGGGTCGCAGGTCGGGGATGATGGTTGGCCCCGTAACAATCCATCAAAACACTAAATGGCGTTACAAGCAGAAAGAGGAGGAGAGTCATGAAGCTCTGCTTCTCCGGCAAAGCCAAACTCGCCGCTTAATTAAAGGCGGCACACGAGGACTTCCGATACTCGCTGAGGGGGCCTCGTGTCGATTCGAGCGAGTCGGGGATTCACCGGTGCACGGGTGAGTTTCCGTAGCTCTGTGCACTCGTCACCGAGCGGCTGGTTGCCCGACGGTTCGGTGATTAAATCTCCAGGCAGCTAAGCCTGTAGAAGCCCTATGCGAAAATTTATGGGACGCGGGTTCGATTCCCGCCACCTCCACCAGTCTTTATCCGCTGACTTTCATTTTTTGATTACGGACTTTCGTTTTGTCGTAGAGTCATCGGTTCCTTTCGTTTTAGGACTGCTGGAGCCGCCTTGCCCGGGGACTGTGGGGTGCCGCCGCCTTTGGAGCCCTTTCGGGCTCGTCCGCGGAGCGGACAACAGTGGGACAAAATGCAAAAGGACTTGCATTTTTGTCCCGCTGCAAAGGCGGCGGCAAAAAAGACAACTCCGGCTCCGGCTGTTCGCCTAGCGCACCTCTCGGGCGAAGAAGGGAATTCGGTCCAGGATCTTGGTCTGGAAGGTATCGAAATAGATGAAAAAGGCCGGCAGGATGTAGAGGGTTACGACCTGGGAAACCACCAGTCCCCCGACGATGACCAGACCCAGGGGCAGGCGGGAGGCGCCATCGGCTCCCCAGCCCACCGCGATCGGCAGCATGCCCATGAGGGTCGACAGGGTCGTCATGATGATGGGTCGGAAACGATCCATGCAGGCCTTATGGGCCGCCTCGCGGGCGCTAGCTCCCTCCTTCTGCCGCTCCAGCGCGAAGTCGATCATCATGATCCCGTTCTTCAGCACGACGCCCAGCAGCATGAAGAGTCCGATGAAGCCGTAGAGGGACAATTCCTGGCGGCAGAAGAAGAGTGTCCACAGCCCGCCCACCGCCGCCACGGGCAGCACCGACAGCACCGTGAGCGGGTGCACATAGCTCTCGTACAGCACCCCCAGGATGAAATAGAGCACCAGAATGGCCAATCCCAGCAGGCCCAGGATGGCCCGATGGGTCTCCCTAAACGTCTTCGCCTCCCCTTCAAACTCCCCGCTGACCCCACCGGCCGACGTGAGGGCCTTCGCCCTGGCCTCGATAAAGGCCGTCGCTTCGCCGATCGTGTACTGCGGCTGCAGGTCGAAAAAAATCGACACGGAGGGAAAATTATTCGTGTGATTGATGACGAGGGGGCCCGCCCTCTCCTCGGTATCGACGACTGCAGTCAGCGGGAGCAGATCCCCATGGGAGCGCAGGTGAAGCCTGTTCAGGTCCGCCACCCCGCTCCGCTGATCCTTCTGGGCCGCGGCGATCACCTGGTACTGCTGCCGCTCCTCCTTGATCTGGGCACAGAAATTTTCGGAAAAATTCTGCTTCAGGGCATTTTCAAAATCCAGGGCCGTAATCCCGTAACCTGTCGCCTGACGGCGATCCATCCGCATCTCGGCGGTGGGATTATTCAAAAACATGTCCGAGGACAGCGAGGAAAACCCGGGGTTTTTCCGCAAGTCCGCCAAAAGTTTTCCCGCCGCGGCGTAGAGGGAGGCCGTATCGGTGGCCCTCAGGATGAAGGTATATTTCCCCTGGCTGGTCGAAATGGCTCCGGTGCTGATCGAGAGATTGGGCATCGGGCGCATGGCTGCAAAGATTCCCGGGATGCTGAAGAATTTCCCCGACAGATCCCGCACCACCTCCTGTATCTTCGGCCGCTTCCCGCCCTCCAGGAATCCGACCATCAGGCCCTGATTAGGGGTGATCATGCCCGATAGGCCCGTCAGGGTGATGAACTGACGCACGGAGGGATGGGACTTCAAAACCGCCTCCACCTGGGACTGGGTGTCCCCCATCTGCCGGGGCGACGTCCCCTCCTGGGCGATGAATACCCCGGTCATCATCCCGCTGTCGCCCTCGGGCAGGAAGGTCGTCGGCAGGACCCTAAAAGCGTAGAACGTCCCGACGAGGGAGAGGAGCCAGATGAGGATCGCCAACACCTTCCAGTTCAGAAATTTGTCCAAGCTCCAGCCGTAGAATTTCAGGAAACCGTGTTCCAGGTGATGGGAAAAGACCTCCAGCTTCGTTCGGGCATCGTGCTGAATCGGGCGCAGCATTCGGGCGCACATCAGGGGCGTCACCGTCAGGGAAATGACGCCGGAGGCGAAGATCGCCACGATGATGGTCACGGAAAACTCGCGGAACACGCGGCCCATCTGGCCGGGCAGCAGCACCATCGGGATGAACACGGCGCAGAGGGATAGGGTCATCGCCAGAATCGTGAAACTGATCTCCTTTCCGCCCTGGACGGAGGCCTCGAGTGGGGATTCGCGGAAATCCTCCATACGCCGCACCATGTTCTCCAGAAAGACGATGGCGTCGTCGACCAGAAAGCCGACGGACAGGGTCAGCGCCAGCAGGGACAGGTTGTCCAGGCTATAGCCTAGAAATCGCATGACGACGAAGGTGATGAGCAGCGACAGGGGCAGAGCCACCACCGGAATGACGGTTTCCATCAGACGGCCCAGGAACAGGAATATCACCACCACGACCAGGGCAAAGGCGATGAGGATCGTCTCCTTCACATCATCGATGGAGGCGATGATGGTCTTCGAGCGGTCGTAGATGGGAATTAACTCAATCGAGCCTGGTAGCTGGGCCCGGAGCACCGGGATCAGCCGATTGACCTCCCGCGAGACCTCCACGGCATTGGCACCGGCGGCCTTGCTCGTCGCGATGGCGACCGTCGCCCCCGAAGTGAAATGGCTCCCGCGCAACCAGAAATGGTTCTTCAGCTCATCGACCTCCAATCCCTCCACCGCTTCGCCCAAATCCTTCAGATAGACCGGACTGCCGTTCTTGTACGCCACCACGACGTCCCCATACTCCTCCGGTGTCTTCAGCTGCCCCTCCGGCTTCAGGACAAGGGTGCCATCCTCGCCCTTCAGGCTGCCGGCGGCCAGGGTCACCGTCCCGCTCTGAATCGCCTGGACAACGTTATCCATGGTCAGCCCCCGGCTCGCGAGTTTTTGCAGGTCGAGGGAAATGCGCACCGCCCTGGAAATGCCGTAGATGTCGGCTTGGGACACGCCCGGCAGCACGCTGATGCGCTGGGCCACCTCATCGCGGGCGTAGTCGTAGAGCTCGCCGTTCGTGAGGGTCTCGCTGCGCAGGCACATGAAGTAAATGGCCTGGCTATTGGGGTCTGACTTTTGAAAAACCGGCGGTGAGGGCAGGTCTCTCGGGAGCTTTCCCGTCGCTCGGGAGATGGCCGACTGCACGTCCATCGCGGCGGCATCGATGTTCCGGTCGAGCTTGAACTGTAGGGTCAGATTGCTCCGGCCCTGCATGTTCTTGGAAGTCACGAGTTCCAGGCCGGAAATTTTTAGGAATTCCTTTTCCAGCGGCGTCGCCACGTTGGCCGCCATCATCGCCGCATCCATGCCCGGGAAAGAGGCGGAGACCTGGATGACCGGATAGTCGACCGTGGGCAAATCGCTGACCGGCAGGGAGCGATAGGCGTAGAGGCCCATGAAAACAAGGGCCGTGGCGACCAGCACCGTCATGACCGGACGCCGGATGAAGGGCTCTGAAATACTTTTCATCTGGGAAAATTCTGGTTTTTCTGCAGAAGCACCTTCGGTCTTCCCTCACTGTTTCGGAAGCACGACTATGGAGGCCCCCGGCGCCAGCATCATTTGTCCCTGGGATACGACCTCTTCGCCGGCCGACACCCCTCGGGTGATGGCGATGAGTTCGCCCTGCTTCTGCCCCTTCTGCACGGAACGCAATTCGACCGTGCGATCCGGCTTGATGACGAAGAGGTAATGCCCCTGCTGGCCCAGTTTCACGCAGGTCTCGGGCAACAGGACGGCCTTCTTCAGGGTTTTCAGGATGAGCTGAACCGAGACCGACTCTCCGGGCCACAGGGTTCGCGACGGGTTCGGCACCTCTGCCCGCAGCTGCAAATTGCCCGTCGACGGGTCGATGGCATTTGACAGGAAACGCAGGCTCCCCTCGGCCGTACGCGAAGGCTCCGACAGGGACTGGAGCACCACCTTCGTCCCCTTCTGGGCATCGAAGTGCTGCTGGAGTTGCGGAAACTGATTCTCGGAAATGCTGAAATCGACGTAGAGCGGATCCAATTTTTTCAGACTGAGCAGCGTTTTTCCCGAGCCGGCGGCGACGACATTGCCGGCATCCAATTCGTACTTGCCCGCCAGGCCCGTGATGGGAGCTCGCAGGGAACAGTGTTCCAGATTCACCAACGCCGCATCCAGTTGGCTCTGGGCCAGCTGCACATGGGCCCGACTCTGTTCCACCCGAGCGGCCCGCAGCTCGAATTCCTGTGAGGAGATGTAGCTCTCGGGCACCAGCGGTTTGGAGCGATCGTACTGGGCCTCGTCGATCTTCAGCTGCGAATGGGCCTTGGTGACCTCGGCCTTGGCCTTTTCGACGGCGGCGGCGTAGAGCCGATCGTCCAGCGAGAAGAGGAGCTCGCCCTTTTGGACGACGCTCCCCTGCTTGAAATGAACCGCCACGATCTCTCCCGAAACCTGCGGGACGATCTGCACCTCCTCCGAGGCGCGCAGGTGGCCCAGCGCTTCGAGATAGAGCGGCACATCCCGCTCCTGGGCTAGAACAGAACGGACCGGCGTCGGTGGCCGCTGGGTCGGAGCCGCCGGGACGGAACTGGCATTTCGGCAGGACGTCAAGCCCAGGCCCAGAAGGCCGATGAAACCCCAGCGCACGGGAGAAAATTTACATTTCATGGACATAGCACAAAGGATGAGGACCTGCTTCTCCGACGACGATGCCTCCGGTCGCGTAGCCGAGATTCGCCAGGGCCACGTAGGCCGCATTTTCCGACTGCACCTGCTGCTGCCGCGCGCCGGCCAGAGCATTCTGGGCCGAAACCAAATCCGAGAAGGAGGCCAAACCGTTCTGGTAGGCGACCTGGGTGGCCTCGAAGGATTCCCCCGCCGCTTCCCGACAGGCCTCCGCCGCCCGGAGCTGCTTCCGGGCGGACTGAACGGCGTGGTAGGCCGTCCAGATTTCCTGACTGGCCTTCAATCGGGCCTCCTGCCACTCGGCTTCGGCTATTTTCTTC
>JAITKE010000107.1 GCA_031278595.1 Puniceicoccales bacterium | reverse complement strand
GGGGGCCCCCCCGGGGGAAAACCCCCCCCCCCCCCCCCCCGCGGCTGCCCCCCCTTGTCCCCCCGCCCAGGGCCTCCACGACGCCCCCGGTGCGGCCGGAGGCCGCGCCTCCCGGTTGCGCCGGTGGCGAAGCTTTCTCCGAAAGCGGCCCTTGCGCCCCAAATACCTTCACGGAGAAACCCTTACTCAGGGACGCGGGCGACGCTCCTCCTCCACCCACCGGGAAAGCCCGAAAAAGTTCGGAGGCGGATGGGGCGGAAGGCTAGAGGGCGCCGTCAAATCGGGCAGCGAGCTTTCCATCTTATCCCATAATGACACTCTCCAAGGGCTTCGCTGGTCCCGGGGGGGCCGGCTTTGCCCGGAGAGGAAAAGGCCTCCGGCCTTTTCCCCTCCGGGCGGCCCGCTCTGCGGGCCCGATGCCTCCGGCATCGAAAGCCGGCCCCAAAAAAACAGAACTTCGGAGTGGACATTCGGGCAGAGGGGCCCAAAAATAGAGAGCGGATTTTTATGAAAAACATCAGGAAGTTCTCGAAGGTTGGCCCGCTGGGAGCGGTACATATCAGGCCATTCTCAAATATCGGCCTGCCGAGGGCGGCGAGTATCAGGCAATTTTCAAGACTTGGTCTGCTGGGCACGGCGATCCTGCTGGCCGTAGAAGGCTCAGCCGTGGGGACCGAACCGGCTCCGGCGGCCTGCTCCTTCCTATCCTTCGACGCCAGCCGGGTGATGGGGAGCTACGCCATGGCCCAGAGCCGCAATGGAGAGCTGGAGGCGATGGCCAAAAACCTGCAGCAGGACGGGCAGAAGAAGATGGAGGAACTGGTGTCCGCCCGCAAGGAAATCCAGGAGGCGGCGGAGAAGATCGACAATCCGGCGCTGACGGACGAGGCGCGCGAGAAGATGCGGGCGGAGGTGGAGAAGAAGGCGGATGCGCTGCACGAGAAGGAGATGAACCTCCAGCGCTGGCGGGAGGATTCGGAAAACCGTTTGGGAGATACGCGTTCGGAACTGCTGTCCAAGACCATCGACGAACTGCGGGTGATTGCCTCCGAAATCGCGCAGGAAAAAGGGGCCACCCTCGTCGTCAACCGGACGAATCCGGACATTCTCTACGCCGCCCCGGCCACCGATATCTCCGACGAGATGAGCACTCGTCTCAACCGGCGCTATCCGGTGACGGCGCCGGCCGTGGCATCGCCGGCCAAGTGAGGGGTAAAAGGAAGTCATGAACGCTAGAGTATGTCGTCAAATAAAAGGTGGACAAAGGGAAAAAGAGAGGAAAGGAGAAGGAATGGAAAAGAGGACACGTAGGAGACAAGACTTATCAGATGAATTGTGGAACAAGATGAAAAGGTTGCCGCCTGATTGGGCGACACCCTCTAGAGCATTGAGGATGCAAAGGCCGTGAATATCGCCAACTGGGTGACTTTATCGCGAATCCCCTTCCTCTTCCTCATCGTTTTTTTTCTCTATTTACCCCTGCGCTTTTCGGCGACCCTGGGCTTTATCCTCTTCGTGCTGGCGGCCCTGACGGACTGGTACGATGGCTATCTGGCCCGCCGCTACGGTCTGGTCTCCGCCTTCGGCAAGCTGATGGATGCGCTGAGCGACAAGATACTGATGATCGGGCTGTGGATCACGATTCTGGCCCTGCCGCATCCCCAGAATGCCGACTCCGGAGGAGGGATGGTGCCGCGCTGGGCGCTCTTCCCCGTGCTCCTGATCCTGGCGCGGGAGTTCCTCATCACCGGCCTGAGACTGATCGCCTCGGTCAAATCGGTGGTATTGGCGGCAGAGAACTTGGGAAAAATCAAGACCGTTGCCCAGATTTTCAGCACCGGGTTCTTCATCCTCTGGTACGCGCTGGTGCGCGATGGCCAAGCGCTCATTCCGGAGTGCGTCGACGACTTCGTCTACGGCCTGGCCATGGGGCTCTTCGTCCTTTCAACCTACTTGACGATCGACTCGGGGATTCGTTATCTGGTCAAGCATCGCCAGCTGCTCCTGCAGGCCGACTGAGAATTTCATCCATTTGCTGCGTTATGGGCATAAAGAAAGCGTTTAAAAAAATTCGAAAGGCGCTGAAGCTGAAAAAGCGGGCCAAGAGGCTCGGCCGGTTTTCTTCCGATCTTGTGAAAAAGACGAGGAAAAAGCTGAAGATAAAGAGCCGGATCAAGAAGCTGCGGCCCAACGTCTGGGCCACACGCCTGCCCAAGCCCTGGCTCATGGGGCTAGCGACACTGGGACCGGTGGGGAACAAGCTCTGTGCGCCCGGGAGCTGGGCCTCGCTGGCCGGTCTGGGTTTCTACAGCTTCTGCTACCGAGAGCTGCCGGTCTGGGGATTCCTCTGTCTGGCCGCGTTCAGCATTTACTACGTCGCCATTCCCATCTGCGATGCCGCCGAGCGGGCGGTGGGCATGGAGGACCCCTGCTGCATCGTTCTGGACGAGTTCGTCGCGATGCCGCTCTGCTTCTTCGGCTTCCACGTAACACCGGAGAGCTATCTGCTCTGGTTCCTGCTGGGCATGGGCTTCGTGCTCTTCCGCTACTTCGACATTTGGAAGCCGCTGGGAATCCACAAGCTGCAGGACTGGCGCGGGGGGAAGGGCATCGTCATCGACGACCTCGCTGCGGCCCTGGCGACGAACCTCGTCCTCCACATTTTTTTCAGCAGCGATGGCATTTGCCGGCTCTTCTGAGAACTTGGTTTTTTCGGTCTGATTCTTCGGTCGAAATCTAAAGACAGGAGACAGAAACTTAACGCTTGAGGTGGGTTTTAACAGGAGCCTAAGGGCAGGAGCTGAGGGTCAGAGGGGGAGCTTAAGGTAGTTTTTTGGGGCCGCCTTTGGAAGCCTCCGGTTCCCAGGTTTCTTCGCGCCATGGCCTATCGGCCGCGGCGGCGCCCCCGGCGCCGGCCCACCCCGGCGGGCCCCCCGCCCCCCCCGCCCGGGCCAGCGCGGTCGGACCCAGGGGCACCCGTGCCCCACA
>JAITKE010000101.1 GCA_031278595.1 Puniceicoccales bacterium | reverse complement strand
CCGCGGCGACGCCGCGGGAGCCGCGGGCCCACCGGCGCCGGGGCGAGGAAATTTCCTTTCCCTCGCCCCGCACCGCAAAGGCGGCGAAGAAAACAAAGCGAAGACACCCATCGATGTCTCCCCATCAAGGCCTGACCGCCCATCGAACCACTCTGCCATTTTCTCCTTGTCAAGGAAAACCCACCCCTCAGGATGGCGGCGATGGTGATGCGCCTCTAGCTCAATTGGATAGAGCATCTGACTACGGATCAGAAGGTTGCAGGTTCAAGTCCTGCGAGGCGTGCCATGGGGAAGCAACACTTCCCACCGTTTCGCGACTATCTAGGTTCCTTTCGGAATTCGGTCACGACGGCAAATATAGGGGGCCGTAGCTCAGTTGGGAGAGCGCCACAATGGCATTGTGGAGGTCGTCGGTTCGATCCCGATCGGCTCCACCAGGGTTGGGAGGATTGGGGCCATGTTGGACGAATCAGGATTATCTTGAACTTTGAGTCCTCGAGCCGCAACGAGGATAAGATATTACGGGCCTGGTGGAAAACCTGGACTGCGCCCATCCTGGATATCCGGAAGGGCTTTGGCGTTGAATTTGCAGTGGGCCTTGAGGGGAGGTGGCGGTTGAGGTTGTGGAGGCAGGTGCTGCGAGGTTGGGGCAGCGCTGTCTTTGGCTCCCTCCGGGAGCCGCCCGCTGCGCGGGCCCCAGCCCTCAAGAGGAAGAGGTCCTTCCTCTTGAGGGCTGCAAAGACAGCGTCGAGCCGTTGACATCGCCGTGAAATACAGGGATTTTCGGGTGTCTATTTTCGGAATTTTTCAAAGTGCTACTTTAATTTCGGAAGGAAAAATCAAAGTAGTACTTTAGTTTTAGAAGGAAATTTTAAAGTACTACTTTAATTTCGGATGGAATTTTTAAAGTAGTACTTTACTTTTGGAAGGAAAAATTAAAGTAGACCTTTGAGAATGGACGAAATGAGGACAGTCAGGCGCCTTTTGCCGCCATCGCTCAACTCCTTCTTCCTGTTCGGGCCGAGGGGAACGGGCAAGACGTCATGGCTGAAGCAGGCCTTTCCCGACGCGCTAAAAATAGACCTCCTTCAGCCCGAAAACACGCGACTCTATGCCGGTAACCCGGAACGACTGCGAGATATGATACCCGGTTACCTGGCCACTCAGTCATCGACCACTATCGTCCTAGACGAGATTCAAAAAGTACCCCAACTGCTCGACGTAGTCCATAGCCTCCACGAAACTCACCCTCAGCTGCAGTTCGTCATGACCGGCTCGAGCGCCCGGAAGATACGACGGCAGAACAACAACCTCCTCGGAGGCAGGGCCTCTCTGCGCATCATGCATCCTTTCCTGGCGGGCGAAATGGGTCCACAATTCCAACTCGACCGGGCGCTACAGTACGGCATGCTACCCGTCATCTGGGGGCAAAGGCACCCGATTGATGCCCTAAAATCCTACGTCGGCACTTACCTCGGAAAAGAAGTGCAACACGAAGGATTCATCCGCCGCGCAGGCCCCTTTGAGCGTTTTCTGTCCCTCGCTTCTTTTTCGCATGGCAGCTTACCCAATGCGGCCTCCATCGCCCGGGAGTGCGGGGCTTCCCAACCCACCGTCCAGACCTATTTCGAAATCCTGGAAGATCTTCTGCTAAGCTTCCGCGTTCCCATTTTCGTCAAACGGGCCAAGCGAATCCTGGTCGGAAAGGCGAAATTTTACTATGCCGACATCGGCATTTACCGGACGCTGCGGCCCAAAGGCGTGCTCGACCGGCCGGAGGAGATCGAGGGCTTCTGCCTCGAAGGCCTGGTGGCCCAGCATCTGAGGGCCTGGTGCGATTACTTCGGCGATGGGGCCAAATTATACTACTGGCGTACCAAGGCCGGGCTGGAGGTCGACTTCATTCTCGATGGTCCTGGTGAGCTGTGGGCCATCGAGGTCAAGCACAGCGCCGTCGTACGGAGGGAATATCTGACCAGTCTGCGGGCCTTCGGGAAGGACTATCCGGAGGCAAAGCGGCTCTTCCTCTACCGTGGCCGTGAGACCCTCGTCATCGATTCCATTCTCTGTCTGCCCTGCGAGGACTTTCTTCTCCAGCTGCGCGATGAGAACTTTCTGCCTTTTCGCTTCCCGGTTTGAGTTTTGGGGGAATTTCTCCTAGTGGCCCACTTAACTTCAATCGAAGAAGAGCCTCCCATCGCCCACCCTCCGGCCCGTTCTATCGGTTCCAGTCTTCACCCAGGGCCTGAAACTCGGGAAACGCCTTCATGGCATCGGGACGGGCGCCGACCTACCTCGTTTGACCCGACAGAATCTACAGGAACAAGTTCTTTGTTTTCCCTTACAGAATTCACCGGGACAAGCTCCTGGCTCGCCCTTACTCCGCTCGCCCTTACACGGCCCACACGCCCCAGAACGCCCCTTACACTCAGTCCCGCCGCCTCTCCGTTTGCAGCGACGGGATTCGCAGGGACAAGTCCCTTGCTTGCCCTTACACGGCTTGCGCAGCTCACAGCTCCCCTCACGGTTCGCCTTGCACTTGCCCGGGCCCGTCTGGCCTCCCCAGAGGGCCGAGCAGCCGATGGCTCCCCATACTCCTAACACGGTAACTATCTTCCTCATATCCTACTCATCCAATAGTTTCAATAGTGATTGGGAAAGCTAGAGATTCTAGCTCCAGTTTCCTTCCCCGTCAATCCACAATGCAAAAAACCTCCCGGCTGTTTAAAACACTTCCAGGAGCTTCCGCCAAGTACATCTGTGTTTTTTCTACCCAAGGGGGTATTCTGAGGAGCCCCAGGGAGAATCCTGGGGCTCCCTGGGGTGGGTGGGCGGGGCGGCGCCGCCTTGGTGAGGCAAGGGGGAGGAGCGGCGGTGCCGCTCCTCCCCCTTGCCTCACGGCCCGCGGAGCGGGCCGGGGCCCGAAGGGCCCCAAGGCGGCCTGGTGATGAGTCCCCGACATTCTACATTTGCCTTCTCTCCAAAATTTCCTAAACTGTTGCTCGAGGATGGGGTTTATGGATATCAGGGAGTCGCTGGGGTTGAAGAAAGACGGGGGACGGGTGGCGGTGTCGCAGGACAGGGCGCTCATCGAGTACATCCAGCTGCGGCTCCTGGCGATGGGGCAGCCCGTCGAGAGAGGCGGGGACGATCCGTATTCCGTGAGCCGAATCGCGGCTCCGCTCTTCGCCAATGCCGGGGAGATGCGGAAGCACTTGGCCCACTACCGCTCGCCGGTCGACCGGAGAATCACGGACTTTCTCGACCGATTTCTCGCCGAAATCCCTCCGGAGGACAAGCACGAGTGGATTCCGCTTCAGACCTTCGAAACCGACCGCTACGGCATCGCCCGCGTCCTGGCCCTGCCCTTTGACGGCGACGAGTTCCATTCGGACTACATCGATTCCTACCGCGTCGCCCAGGGGATTCTGCACAACCCCCGGGTGGACAAGCGGACGACGAAGGACGTCTTCCACATCGTCGAGGGCGGGCCGGTCGTGCCGGATGACAAGATAGCGGTGCCGAAAATCGCCTTCGCGCGATTGTTGAGAGCGGCCTGCCATCCGCCCCAGGCGCTTCTGGAATTTCCCTTCACCGCCCATCAGACGCACAAGGCCCACGGCTTCGTCTCCAGCTACCTGCGGCCCGTCGTCTGCCCAGCAGTCCCGGGATTCTGTCGGGAAAAGCGGATGGAGATCCGCTTCTTCGCGCCAGGATCGCTGGTCAACTTCATCGATTGCGTCGAGAGCATCTTCGGAATGGCCGGCTCGCCCTCGCTGCCCGAGAACAACGCCGCGCTGGAGCCCGAGACCTGGACGGGGCACAGCGGCTGCATCCTCGTCGCCCCGCAGCTGACCCAGCTCCGGAAGAAAGACCTAGGCCTGCCGCACATTTCGGAGGCCAGCGAGCGCCAGAAGCGCGACGGCATGTGCTGGACGGACGAGTCGGAGCGCTACCACAACGGCCGGCCCTTCAAGCTCATGGCCCGTACGCTGGAGGGCGTCATCATCTCCCTCATCGCCGACAGCTACCACGGCTATGGCAAGAAGGAGATCAAGACCCAGCTCAGCTACTCCGCCAATCTTTACGGCCAGTGCGAAGAGGAGCATTCCGGCGGCGCCCTGGCCTTTGCCTCCTACGACCTGGGGGACGAGTTCTGTCTGAAAAAAATAGAGGAGACCCCGCATACCCTGGCCGATGTCCTGAAGACCCATGCCGACGGCGTCGTGCCCCAGGCCGAGGGCTACGCCATCGACCGCCACTATCCGGATATCCTCTACGTGCCGGAGGATGCGCACTTCACGCTGCAGCCGCTGGAAGTCCGCTGGAAGCGGGGCGGGCAGGAAGAGTCCCTTCCGCTGGAGCCGGACAAGAGCTACCTGCTGCCCTCGGGCTATCGGGTCGAACTGCTGGCCCCAACGGCGGGGAATGACGAGTGCTGGCGCCTGGTCGGCACCCGGGGGGACTGCGTCTTCTGCCACAAGCCCTCCACCGTTTCCGGCGGCGGGAAGTCGGAGATGGCGAGCCCTCTCACGGGCAATATCTCCCGCGGCACGGTGCTGAGCGAGGACCTGGAGAAAGATATTCGGCAACTGCAGGAGATCCTGCACCATGACCTCTCCCACCGCTACCGTCGGCCGGAGAAGGAAGAGCGGCCGATTCTGGACCCCCACCGCTCGCTGGGCTCGGTGATCAAGATATTCCACCCACAGCCGGACTACACGGAGGAGCACAACCGCTGGGTTGAGTCGATTCCGCCCCACATTAAAGACCTCCTCTTCGTCCTAAAAGCCTACTACAAATCCGCCTGGGGAGAAGATTGGCCGCGGCACTTCTCGGTCGATTGGATCAATGGCCATTCGGGCTATGCCCTCAAATATTTGGGCAACCGGCTCGTCGCCCGCTATCTGCGTGTCGGGTTTACGGATCAGCACACCGGTCGACTCTTCACCCTGCGGCAGGATTTCTATCCGGCCTGCAAGTGGCAGATGGAGGACGACATCAGCGCCTCCGTCCTCGTGCCGGCGGAGAGGTTGCTGGGCTTTAACGCCGAGGGCCACCCGTCCCTCAAGTGCGTCAGCAACTGCGAATATCGCCTTTTCCAGCGCCCCGATGAAGCGGTGGTTCCGGGTGCCGACTGCAAGGCGGAACTCCTCATGACCCTGCCCGAGACCTTTTGCTGCAACCTGCACCCCATCACGAAGGTGGAGGCTAAAAGCCTGCTGGCCGACCGCATCGCCTTTTCCCGCTACAGCGAACCGATGCAGCGCTTTCTAAAGGACTTCGCCGAGCGGAGCGACGGCCCCCGCTTCGCCGCCTGCCCCTCCGTCCGGCGGCACATGCCCGATGGCTCCCTCAGCACCAATCCGCGCTACCTGGAGGACCGGGAAGACCTGACCCAGCCGCGCAAGGCCTATCTCCTGGAGCAGGCGACCCGGCTCGCCCGGCGATTGCCGGAAGATAGGCCGGTGTCCTATGCCGTCCAGGCCGTCATTTCCGGCCGCCGCAACAACCCGCCGGAGGACGCCATTCCTCCGCTCTCCGTCCACAACCCTCTCCACTACCTGGAACTGCCGGAGCTTTTTATGGAATACGCCTCCAACGCCACCGGTAAATCGCCCTCCACCACCGGCAGCGGACTGGAAGGGGCCATGACCAAGCGCCCCTTCAACGGCCTGAGCACAGTCACCGACCTCAACAATGCCCTGACCAGCTTCCTCCTGAGCGGCTACCAGGGCTTCATCTCCTCGGCCGGCTGCCTCGGGCCCCGCTACGCCATCGGGCACGACATCAGCTACCTCATCCCCGAGCTCTGGTGTCGACTATCCGCCCAGGAACGCGACGCGAACTTCCTCATCGCCCAGGGCTATCTGGAGCCTTGCCGTGACTTCCAGCACCAGGGCCAGTGCGTCGAGGCCAGTCGCCTGGGCTACCGCATCACCGACAGCTTCGTCAAGACCTTCCTGGGCCGCATCGTGTCGAGTCCGGAAACGCTCTTCTGTGAGGAGATGCTCCGGCCAGAACTGCAGGATTTGGACCTCTTCGCCCGCAGCCTGGCGAACATCGTCGATGCCCAGCGCCGCGCCGCCGAGATTTTTTTCCACGACGGCTCCATCGAGGGCGTCTGTCCGCCACTCCGAGCCCTGCTGGAGATCATGGCTTTCGGAGAATCGAATGGCCTGCGGCGCTCCTCTCCGGAATTCCGCCGGATGTTCGAACCCCAGACCCTGCGTTCCCAGGATTGGTACCAGCGGCGTCTGGAGGCCTTTCGCCGGCAGCAGATTCGCCATTGGGAGCGCTGTCGTGGGGAGATGCAGGCCCTGCGAACCTCCACGGAGGCGGCATCCGGAGTAGCGACTACTGGAACAGAAATCGCCGAAGCGGGGATTTTCGGGGCAGAAACCGTTGGAGTAGGAACTGCTGGAGCAGAGGCCGCCAAAGCAGACCCCGGCTGCTTGGTTCCGAGTCCCGGTGAACCGACCGATTCGCTTCGGCTGGACGAGCGCATCGTCCACGCCGAGCAGCAGCTCGCCGCCCTGCGCTCCCAGGACTTCCTCTCCTCCCTCCAGGGCTGCCTGGGGTTGGATCCCTATGTGAGCGCCTAATGTAAATACACGATTATTTTTCATTCTTCATGATTTTTCTCTTGCCAGCACTTCTTCCGTTGTCTTTTTACGGCTCCTTCTATGAAGACTTTCATCGTAGAGAGCGGGAATTCCCTAGCGTCGCGAGGCGTTCCGGGTTCCTGTCGAAAAAAGGAGAAGTTTGCGATTTTACTCCGACATCTCTTGACATCTTCGATGAGTTTTGCAGAATGTTTCCCCACGTGAGAGATTTTCTATTGACAGCCCATCCTCAATGTGATGAAAGATTAAGTGGAGGCCGAAAAACCTTTTGAGAATAATAACTAAACAATAAGACTTATGAACAAAATCAAAAATAGACTAAAAATGGTAGCGACAGGAGCGGCGCTGGCCGCAGCGAGCAGCGGCGCCTGGGGGGAGTTGCCGCAAGCAGAATTACTCCCGAGAGGGACTATATCTTGGGATACATCGTGGCTTAGTGTAGGGAATGGGGACTTTCACATACCCTTGGACGCGTGCATTTGCACAGGGACGGAGGTTGTGTATGACCCCAACAGACCAATCTTAACAGCTCTCCATCTTCGAGCTCCATCCCCATCCACTAGCATGGA
>JAITKE010000036.1 GCA_031278595.1 Puniceicoccales bacterium | reverse complement strand
ATTTATGATGCGCCGGTTTTTCAGATTCCGAAACCGACGGAGAAGAATAAGGTCATTCGCGATGCTGTTCGGCATGCGATTGCATCAGGAGTTAAGATGTGGCAGCTCAACATGCGTATCAATCCGCGGGGAGTGAGTTTGATAAAGTATTTCGACATCACGTATCTGTTTACGGCTACCATAAGCTCGTGGTAGTTACGGGTCCTGGCTTGATGGGAATTTGCTTGAGTATATCCTTTAAACATTTTACAGACCCGAAGCTCTGGTCCAAGAATTGGCTGCCCGACTAGGATTCGAACCTAGACAAATGGATCCAGAATCCATGGTGCTACCGTTACACCATCGGGCAAAAGAGATCAAATGTAGGACTCAAGAAAGCGATGAGACTTTTCAAGAATTTCTCAAGGTAAAAGGATGTGAAGAGAACATTAGGGCTTTGGCAGATGAGGGTGATTTTGGGGAATTTGTTGCCGAGAGTCCGTTATCGAAGGTTTGCCGCCTTTGCGATAAGGAAAAATGCAAAGCGGGAGCTTTCATTTTTCTTACCGCTGCCCGCGGAGCGGGCAGAACCCTTTGGGTTCAAAGGCGGCAAACCCGCCGGAAAGAACGAAGACGGTGCTCAGAATGCGGCCCTAAACTTCGAGATACGCGGGCCCAATTTCCCCAAGGGGAACGGAGATGTCGCGGTGGCTCTAGGTAAAAGAGGATAAGAAGGGATTTAGAGGTATCTAAAATTCCCACATTGGAATGGGTATCACAGCCAGCCCAGTTCCATTCGCCCGGCTTCGGTGATCATGTCCTTGTGCCAGGGCGGTTCCCAGACGAGCTCGACCTGAACCTCCCTAACCGCGGGATGATTTTCGACACACCGCTTCACCTCCGCCAGGAGGTAATCGCCCAGAGGACAGGTCGGGGAGGTTAGGGTCATCTGCACCCGAACGCAAGAGGCAGAAGTATCATCACCGATGTTATCGGAACTACAGGGCTCGACGTCGATGCCGTAGATCAGGCCCAGGTCGACGACGTTGACATTCACGTCCGGATCGAGGACGGTCTTGAGCTGCTCCCAGAGGCAGTCGGCATCGAGGGACATAATATTTTAGTGCCTTAGGGGATTCGATTTTTAGGGAAATTTTCACGGATAAAGCTCAAGAGATTTTCCCTTAATATTAATTCCGATTGGAGCCTTTCCTGAGCTGAAATAAGGGCCACGTGGATCTGTTGTTCTCCATAAAGTTTTATGTCGTAGTGGCAAAACCAAGAGAAATCTTGTCGTCCTTTAAATTGCTTAATTGGTTGCTTAGTCGATCCTTTCATGGCGTAGGTAACACGAAATCCCTTTTGACGCAATAAATAAGCATCTTGAAGAGCCAAGATTTCCGCTTCAGGAGAGGCAAAGACCAAAACAATGTCCCGCGAAGGAGGTGGCGAAGGTAATTTTTGCTTTTTTATCAAAAGCTCCTGAAGGGTGACATCCCCGATAGCTAGGCCTACGGCTGGAATGTCGGTTTTGGAACATCCAAGCTTGGCGGCAAGATCGTCATAGCGCCCCCCACCGGCGAGGGCCCTCATGTGTCCTTCACGTTCGAAAAACTCAAAAACAAATCCTGTATAGTAGGCAAGCCCGCGGACGACGCTCAGGTCGAGTGTGATGTAATTGCCATAGCCCATAGTCTCCAGACGAGATCGTAGGTGAGATAACGTTTCAAGGCGCTGTCCCCATTCCAATCGAACTTCGGGATTATCCGCTTGACCTAGAAATGACGAGAGCTCGGCGATGTCCTGCAGAGATTGAAGTTGCCGAATTTCCTGAAGCAATTCTTTCCACGGCAAGTCAGATGATAAACTCACCAAGGTATCCAGGACAGTCTGTGACTTTTCACGCCCCATTCGGTCGATAATGACGAGTACGGCTGATAGGAGCTCTGGGGGAATGTGGTTGGCTTTCAGAAATAACGCCCAGAGTTGTCGGTCGCTGAGTCGCACGTGGAAATCTTCAGGGCCAAATCCGAGGCTTTGCAAAATATGAATCCCTAAAGCGATAACTTCCGCATCGGCATTCGGAGATTCTTCTCCCAAAATATCAGCGTTGAACTGGTAAAATGACCGTAGTCTTCCTTTTTGCGGGCGCTCATAGCGGAAACATTCCGCGATAGAAAACCAACGGATGGGCTTGGGAAGGGAGTGAATTTTCGCTCCCACCATTCGGATAAGTGAAGGAGTTATTTCGGGGCGCAGGGCAACCGAACGCCCTCCTTTATCGCTGAAGCTGAAGAGCTGATCTACGATTTCATCGCCGGACTTTTTTGTAAAAAGTTCCAGGGGCTCTAAAATAGGCGCTCTATATTCCTGAAACCCGAATTGCCCTGCACATTTTTTCATGGTAGCCCATAGAGGATAGTAAGCGGCACAGTCCTCGGGATAGAAATCGCGGAAGCCCGGCAGATGCTGGAACATGATGCGTATTTTTTCAAAGGGAGAATGCCCTCCATGGCAACGCCATTTGTGGTTCAGGAGCCTGGAGCAGGTCGGCGAAAGGGAGAGAGGGGGTTGAAGTAGGGAGAGGAAGTAGAGGCTTTGGGTTTGGCTTGGGTCTTCGGGCTCGGGAGGGCTTCGGTATTGGCTGTATGGGCTTCGAACTCGGGAGGATTTTGGGTTTGGCCGTGGGGTCTTCGCTGGCTTTGGATTCCGGAGGAATCGGCCCGCGCAGCGGGCCCTAAGAGGGGAAGGAAATTCTCTCCTTCCCCTCTTACAAAGCCAGAGAAGGAAATACCCCAATCCCGCTTGAAAATACCCTAATCCTTTCCAAATGGGCGGGGAGGGAGAATTCAGGCCGAATCGTTCAGGCTAGATCGGTTTTCTCTAGGCCGAATCGCTTTCCTCTAGATGGTGTCGTCAAATCAGGCGGCAACCTTTCCCTCTTGTTCCACAATTCATCTGATAGGTCCTGTCTCCTATGTGTCCTCTTTCCCAGTCCCTCTCCTTTCCTCTCTTTTTCCCTTCGCCAGCCTTTTATTTGACGGCACCATCTAGGCCGAATCGGCCTCTACTTCTCCGTCCTCCGTTCCTGCCCGGCTGCTCGGCCGATGGAGGAGCCGTCCGCACTGCTCGCAGAAGGAGTAGCTATGGGGATTTTGGTGAAAAAAGACCTCCTGTTCCGGCGATAGACGGATGTGGCAGCCCTGGCAGCGATGCTCGGCGACGGCCACAATCCAGGGGAAGCCGACGCCCCGGGCCCGGACCTGGTCGTAGAGGCTCAGGCATTCCGCATCGACGATGCTTTCGCGGAAGGTCTTTATCTTCTCCTCCAAAACCCGAAGAGCTTCTTCCGATTCGGCCAAAAGCGCCTCTTGGGCCATTATTTCCTTCTCCAGTGAGGCTATCCGCTCCAGGGTCTCCTCCTCGAGCCGGGCGAAGTCCCGTTTTTTCTCCTCCTGGGCCTCCAGCTCCTGCAGAATGGAATCCTCGCTCTGGGAAATTTTTTCCCGCAGCTGGGCGATTTTGGCTCCCAGTGCCTGAAAGGCCTCCGGTTTTTTGCTGAGGGCTTGCTGGCCCAGGCATTGACGGAGCTCTTCCTCCCGCTCCTCGAGCTCCCGCTCGGCCCCCGTGATCTGCCTTTGCCCGCGGAGCAATTCCTGCCGCGCCTGGGCGAGCCCTTCCCGTAGCTCGTGACTCTGCTCCTCCAGTTGAAGACGCCGCTGCTCGGGCGCCCTCAGGTCGATCCGATTCCGCCGCTGCTCGTATTCCTGAAGCGTGAGGAGGAAGGGAAGCTTTTCATCCATGGCCGGAGACAGTCAGGCAGAAGGCAAAAATGGCGAGGCCGCTGAGAACGGCGATGAAAACGGCGGCGCTGCCGATGTCCTTGGCCCTCTTGGCCAGGGAATGCCTCCGGGGCGAGAGGAGGTCGACCAGGCTTTCGATGGCCGAATTCAGCGCCTCCGTCAGCAGGACCAGTCCCCAGGCCAGCGTCAGCAGGGCCTGTGGGCCGCAGGAGCCGATGCGCCAGAAGGAAATGCCCCACAAAATGCCTCCGACCAGGAGCTCCTCCCGAAAGGCCCGCTCCCGCAGGAGGCAGGCGAGGCCCGCCAGGGAGTAGCGCAGGGGCCGCCAGACGAAGCGCTCCAGAAACATAGGATTTCCCAGCTTAGGTGGCTTTAGTTCCCTTGTCGAGACTGTCCTTCGGGAGGGCCTCGCGCAAGCGGGTGAGGGGCTTTGAGAAAATAGGTCGATGGCAGTTTAGGAGACAGGAGTTTGAGGGTTTTGTGGTTCTGTAGTTTTGAATTTTTGGTTTTTGTGGATTTATCGATGGCGGTTTAGGCGTTGATTTTTTGGTTTTTTGTGGTTCTGGGATTTTGTGTTTTTGGGGGCCGCCTTGACGCCGGAGGAAGCCAGGAAAGGGCCTTTCCCAACTTCCTCCGGCGTGGCCCGCGAAGCGGGCCCGGAGCCCGAAGGGCTCCCAAGGCGGCCCCCAAAACGCTGGCCCCCAGACCCTTCGACCGGCGACAGGGTCCAGACCGGCGACAACGCCCAGCACCAGTTGTTTGAGGCTCAGCGCCGGCGATTTGAGGCCCAGCGCCAGCTCAGTTGCCGACCGAATCCGTCCCTCGCTCCGGCTGAGTTTGCCCCCTGAGCCCAGAAGAAAGACCCGGTGCTGGCACGGTTTCCGGCTGAACCTGTCCCTGAGCTCAGAAGCTAGACCTATCCCCTGGGCTCAGAAGAGGTACTGGATGCCCAGGGCGCTGCCGGGGGCGATGGGCTCGATGTCGGGGGGGAGCAGCGGGTGCCGCTTTCGCGCCTCGGCGATGAGCCCGATTAGGATTCTGGGATCATTGCAGTCACGGCTCAGGTGGGCCAGAAAGATCTTCTGGGCCCGGCTGGGTAGGTGTTCGCAGAGGCTGTTCAGCGCCGCTGGGTTGGACAGGTGCCCGTGCCGCCCGCGGATGCGCTGCTTGAGCGACCAGGGGCGGGACAGGTCGCTCTCCAGGAGTCCGGGGTCGAAATTGGCCTCCAGCACGAGCACCCGGGTGTCCCGGATGAGGGAAATGAGCCTTGGGGGAATGTAGCCCAGGTCGGTTATCCAGCTGATGCGCTGCTCCGGTTCGACGGTGGAGTCGAAGGTATAGGCGACGGGATCCTCCGCGTCGTGGGGAATGGCGTGGGTCGTGATGGCGATGTCGCGAAATGTGAAGGCATCGCCGGTGTCGAAGTTCTGCCAGTGGATGGGGTAGTCGTGCTTCGCCTGTAGCGCATACCTCGTGGCGTGATTGGCGAAGAACTGGAGGTGGCGGAAGGGGGCGAGTCCGCGGAGGCCCTGGGTGTGGTCGCTGTGCTCGTGGCTCAGGAATACGGCGTCGATGTCCTGAATATGCAGGGAGTAATAGGCCAGGTGCCGTAGGATTTGCTTTCCGGAAAGTCCGGCGTCGATGAGAATGCGGCTCTGGTCGGTGCTGAGAACGGCGGCGTTCCCCTGGCTGCTACTGGCCAGGAATTGGAGCGAGCGAAACACACCCCAGTCCTAAGGGGCCGAGGTCGGATGGGCAATGAAAAAGCGGTTCTCCTGTGTCCCAGCTCATCTTATGAAGCTTGTTCGCTCCTGAGGATTGTTCGATGGGAAGGGGATTTGGGGATTCGGTCTGGGAAAATTGGGGATTCTGTTTAGTTTTTTGCTTCGCCGCCTTGGCGCTGAGGAAAAATAAAAGGCTTTTTATTTTTCCCCAGCGCCGTCCGCGGAGCGGACGAGAGCCCATTTGAGGGCTGCCTTTGCGCCAAAGCCCCCTTCGGGAGCTTTGGCGGGGGCCCGCCTTCGGCGGGCCGCTTCCTTTGGAAGCCAAAGGCAGCCCCTTCGGGCTCCCAAGGCGGCGAAGCCGGGGCCCCAGCACTGGTGGGAGGGCACTGGCAGGGGAAGGGAGCGACGGAATCCGCTTGAAGGAGGGTCCCCTTTGCCTAGCGTTCTTGCCGGTCGATGCCCATGCTGCACGCGCTTTACAAACTGGAGCCGCACTGGGGGCCCCTGCGCCTCTTCCGCTACCTCAGCTTTCGCATGCTAATGGCCCTGTTCACGGCGGTCGTCATCGGCTTCCTCATCGCCGGGCCGATGCGGCGTTTCCTGCGGCGCCGGGGGATGGAGCAGGCCCAGCGAACGGCTCGGGAGGTCCATCGCCTGGCCGAACTGCACGCGGCCAAGGAGCATACGCCGACGATGGGCGGGCTGATCATCTTCCTCGCCACGCTGGGCAGTGCCTTCCTCTGGGTGCGCTGGAATACCCTGGTGGGCCTTTCACTGCTGGTCTATGGGACGCTGACCCTGCTGGGCTTCGGCGATGATCTTCTCAAAATCTCCCGACACAGCAGCCACGGGCTTCCCGGGTGGCTGAAAATGGCCGTCCAGGGATTGCTGACGGCACTGGTGCTGGCCGTCCTGTGGACGCACTCGCCGGAGTGGCGCCAATCCTATGCCGAGCTCTGCTTTCCCTTTTTCAAGCACCCGCTCCTTTCGAATCTACCCGGGTGGCTGATGGGTCTCTTTTTCTTCTTCGTGCTGTCGGGGACGAGCAATGCGATCAACCTCACGGATGGCATCGATGGCCTGGCCACGGGCTGTGCGCTGATGACGATCCTCTTCTTCGCCCTCATGGCCTACCTCACGGGCAATGCCTTGGCGGCGAATTACCTCCACCTGAGTCCTGTGCCCGGCGGCGGTGAGCTGGCCGTCCTGTGCGCGGCATTGGCCGGTGCCTGCCTGGTCTTCCTCTGGTATAATGCCCATCCGGCGGAGATCTTCATGGGCGACACGGGCTCGCTGGCCATAGGGGGTCTGGTGGGGACGGTGGCCTTTCTGGTGAAACAGCCCTTTCTGCTGGTGCTGGTGGGAGCGGTCTTCGTCGCCGAGGCCCTGTCCGTGATGCTGCAGGTGGCCTCTTTTCGCTGGCGGGGGGGCCGGCGGGTGTTGAGAATGGCCCCGCTGCATCACCACTTCGAGTTATCCGGCATTCCGGAACCCAAACTGGTGGTACGTTTCTGGATCGTGGCCTTCCTGTGCCTGCTGCTGGGTCTGGCGACGCTCAAGCTGCGGTAGAATATTTTTTCAAGTTGCGGTAGAATATTTTTGAGACGATGTGTTATTTCGGTACGGATGGGATCCGTGGGACCTATGGTCAGTTCCCGATGACGGAGGAGGGGGCCCATCGCCTGGGCCTGGCCGTGGCGGGATATTTGAAGGAAAGAGGAGGTCGAAGCCTGCTGCTGGGCCGCGACACCCGCTTTTCGGGAAAAAATCTCGCGGAGGCCTTGGTCCGTGGGCTCGGAAAGCATCTGTCCGTTGGGGACCTGGGCATCCTTCCGACGCCGGCCCTGGCGATGGCCGTGGCGAGCCTGAGGGCCGATCTGGGGGTCATGATCACCGCCTCCCACAATCCGGCCACGGATAACGGTTTCAAGCTCCTGGGCCCAGAAGCCCAGAAATTACCGGACGCGGAGCTGGCCGAGATTGAAAAGCGCTTGGATGAAAGGGGAACTCCTTCCCCCGAAGAGCTTCTGGCGTCGAAGGATGCGGATGCTCCAGAATCGAACCAGAAGTCGCCGAAGGCGGAGTTAGCCGACGTCGAAAGGCGGCTGGACGAGAGCGAAGCCCCTTTTCCTGAAAAACCTTTGGTCTCGGAGGATGCAGAGGCTTCGGGGCCGAATTTGAAGAACGTGTCCTTTGCCGACCAGTACATCGCCTGGCTGAGGGGCCACTGGCCCGGGCGGCTTCCCCTGAAGCGCCTGCTCATCGATGCGGCCCACGGCGCGACGAGCAATTTCGTCCCTAAGGTCTTTGCTTCTCCGGAGGCCGATATCCTCTGCATCGCCCGGGAGCCGGATGGGCATAACATCAATGCCGGCGTGGGCAGTGAGCACGTGGGATTTCTGGCCAAGCAGGTGCTGGCCTCCGGGGCGGATTTGGGCATTGCCTTCGACGGCGATGGCGACCGCTGCGTGGTCTGTGACGCCGACGGAGAGCCTGTGCCCGGTGACCAGTTGCTGGGTATTTTTGCCCTAGATCTGGAACGCCGGGGAAAGCTGGCCCATCATCGCTGCGTCGCAACGGTCATGAGCAACACCGGACTGGACCATTCCCTGAGGCGTCGGGGGATAGAGCTGCTGCGCTCCGACGTCGGGGATGCCCAGGTCTGGAGCCGGATGCTGGCCTTGGGGGCCCGTTTCGGCGGCGAGGCCTCGGGCCATATTATTTTCCGCGACCTGGCTCCCGGTGGCGATGGGATGCTGACGGCCATTTTGCTCCTTTCCCTTCTGGCGAGAACGGGGCGTCCGCTCCGGGAGCTGCGGGAGGAAATCCCGCTCTTTCCACAAGAAACCTGCAGCCTGCCGGTGGCGGCCAACCCCCCTCTGGCCACACTGGCTGGATTTCAGGAGGGCTGTCGGCAACTGGAAAAAAACATGGGCTGCGTGGGCCGTGTCTTCGTGCGCTATTCGGGGACGGAGCCCCGGATTCGCCTCCTGGTGGAAGCGGCTGAAAACGACGCCGTGGAGGCGACGATGGCGGCGTTGAAAAAATGGGTCGCCAAACACCTGGAACTTGTTTAAATTGAGGAGGATGGAGCATTGAGGAGGATGGAATAGCGGATTATGGATCAGGTCTTATTGGGCAGTCAGGAAGAACAGGCCCTGTACGAGCGGGCGGAGGAGCTGAGCGCATCGGGTCAGGATATTTCCTATGCGGTTTTTCTCTGCCATGAGCTCCTGCGGCGCAATCCGGATTACGTGGAGGCGCGGCAATTGTTATTGCACCTGCGGAAAAATGGGGTCATCCGGAGGACATGGGGCCAGAAGCTGGGGCTGTTTTTGGGAACCTGGATAAAACTGGCCTTTCTCTCGCTGCGACTGAGTAAAAAGAGGGAGGAGTGCCTGGCTCTGCTGGATTCCCTGCTGGACGTGTCGCTGAATGGGGACGCGGTATGGCGCCTCATGAGCCGCCTGGCCCTTCAACTCGAATATTTCCAGACGACCATTTTCTGCGTCGAGAACATCGACAGCCAGCGGAGAAAGCTGTCGGACATCATCCGGTTGGGCGAGGCCTATCTGGGCTGTGGGCATTTTTCCGAGGCCGTCGAAGTGGCCAATTTCGTCCTGGGCCGCGACCCTGAAAACATCAGGGCCCGCGATCTGCTCTGGCAGTCCTCCGTCGACGATACCCTGGGGAAGCAGCACGCAGCCGAGGCCGCGGTCTCCCAGGGGCCGGCCTCCCGGCCATCGGCGGCGCAAGCCGGTGGCGTAGAAAACGAATCCCCGGGCGCGCTGGCCCAGCGCCTATTGCCCAAGACCTCGGCGTGAGGTTTTGAAAAAAATTCCTCCTTCTCTCTCCATTAGGGAGAATTTTCAGATATTTTTCGGTTCGGTTCCTGCCGTTGGTTCGGCTTGGTTTTGGCTCTTGGGTGAGTTTTGTCCCCTCGGTGGGTTTTCGCTGTCTTTGCCAGGATGAGAAGCGAGCTTTTCATCCTGGGGGCTCGCTCCGCGAGCGATCCCTTCGGGATTCAAAGACAGCGAAAAAAAACGCCCGACGTTCGATTTTCAGTGCCTCGCCGTTCTCCGGAAGAGGAGGAAGCCAAAAGCTTGCAGGAGGAGGTTGGGAATCCAGAGGAGGAGGTCGGGCCGCCAGCGGGGGAAGTCCTCCAGCCAGGAAATGGCGATGACCG
>JAITKE010000086.1 GCA_031278595.1 Puniceicoccales bacterium | reverse complement strand
CCTTTGCTCTGCAAAGAGGCCATCGCGCCAAAAAAAATACGCCGTTCCCTCAAATTTCTTCCAGACCGGGTAGAAAACGGCCGTTGCGAGGGAGACACGACGTCGGGGGAAAGAAATCGACAAGTCCAGAGAAGCGGAAGATTCTCGTGTTTTTTTGCGCTGTCTTTGCAGCGGAGTGAATCCAAAGGGCTCCCTTTGATTCCTTCCGCTGAGGCCCGCTGCGCGGGCCGCTCCCTTCGGGAGCCAAAGACAGCGCACCCCGAATGGCCAAACAGCCTTCTTGGCGACAGCCACTGTCAATTCTCCCCTAGAAGCGCTCGAGAACGGCCCTCTGGCCCTTCGGGCAGAGCACCCAGGAGCCCCCGTTGAGGCTGCAGAGCATCTGGCTCCGGCCGGGAACAGCAGACCAAATCGTAGGCTGCTCGTACTTCTTCGCCAGGAAATCCGCATTCGAAAAGGGCCCCTCATCGCCCATCTGAAAGGGACGGATCCAGAACCATCCGTTCGCATCACGACCGAGGGCCAGCTTCTGCGACGCAAGGGCAGGCAAATGGCCCGAAAGGCTCAAAAAAGCCTTCATAGCGCCCGCTGCTTCCCGCATTTCCAAATCCACACAGGCCGTCTGGGACTGCTCCATCAGGCGGGAGATGTAGAGAAAGGCCAGCGGATAGACAAAAACCGCAATTCCAAAGGCCACCAGCAGCTCGATCAGCAAAAAGCCCCCCCTAGACTTCGTCCTAGAGCGCCGTGAGGAAATTCCGTACATTTTCAACTCCTTCATGAATTTGCACATGGCCATTGGCATTGACGGCGACACAGCCGAGGGGGGAGGCTTGTGACCCGTAGCCCACCCCCATCGCCCGAAGGGGAGGGCTGCTTCCATCCGAATCCCTCAGCTCTCCGGCGGGATTGAAGAACCATTCCCAAACGGGAACATCGCCCTCGCCGAGGACGGTGGACATGCCGTTCAGCCAGGCCGTCGCAATGTTGATGGCACTGCCCGCCGGCAGATGATGATTTTCGAACTGGCTCAGCAGTCGACAAGGCTCGGGCAGAGCCTCGGAGCGTGACAGGGTCCACTCGGCCGACGGGCTAAAATCCGGAGAGCTGAGGAGAAAAATTCGGGAGTCGCGGCCGGCTGAAGCGTCGCCCTTATCCCATAAAATGCGCACGTAGACGCGGTCCAGCCGGGCCGTCGTCGTGGCCAGGGCGAGCAAGTTCTCCACCACTTCGAGCGCCAGGGACAGCCGCCGATGGGAGAGATCCCGACGGATGACATGGCCGATCACCATCAGGAGGGAAAAGAGCAGCCCGATGGTCATCAGGAGCTCCACCAATGTGAACGCCGATCCTGAACTTTTAGACATCGATCTTGAACCCTTGAAAGCTGCTCTCGAACTTTTAAACGCCGATCCCGAATTCTTGAACGTCGACTCCGAACACTTGAACGTCGATCTCGAATTCTTAAACGCCGATCCCTGGGCCTTTTTTGAAAAAACCATACCCCGAGCAAATGATTATCGCCGCCCTGCGCTTCTCGTCAAAGAAAAAGACCTCTATAAGCCCCACAAGCCCATCCAGGCGTCAAGTCTTTTCACGAATAGGCGATGCCAGACCTCGTCACTCGCCGTCATCCCCTATGGCGCTCACGGGACAGCTCTCTAAAGCCTCTCGGCAAAGCTCTTCCTCTTCGGGAGTGGTGGGCTGGCGGCTCAGGAAAGAAGTCCCCGCGTCGTGGTCGCGGGCGAAGCAGTCGGGGGCCAGTTCACGGCAGAGATCGCAGTCGATGCACTGGTCGTCCACGTAAAACTTTCCCGAAACGTTTTTTGGCGACTTGTTCGCGCTATTGGCCATATTTGCTCTTCTAAAATTTCCACAAGCCCATCCCAGCGTCAAGTCTTTTCATGAACCGGCGATTCCATCCTTCACAAACCAAGGCCCAAGGGCGGCCCAGGGCCAGAGCCTCTCCCGGGATTCTGGAAAAAATCCCTCCAGTACCAGAGCCAGTTTCGGCTCAGGATAAGCCAGATTCGTACCAGAATGAGCCAGCTTCAGCGCAGTTGAAGCCAGCTTCAGCTCAAGATGAGCAGGCTTTGGGCCAGGATGAGCCAGCTTCGGACCAGTTAGAGCCGGCTCCAGTCCAGGACGAACTGGAGTTCGACGATTTCCTTGATTTTCTCCGCTGTGAGCGAAATTTCTCCCCCCACACGCTGAGCGCCTATGAGGAATCGCTGTCCCAGTTCCGGGCCTATCTTCAAAAATACCAACTCAGCCGCTCCTGGACAGGAGTGGTGACGGAGCACATCCGGCAGTGGATGATCGAAATCCAACATGCGCATAAAAAATCGACCCTGCACGCGCGGGTCGCAGCCCTCCGCTCATTTTTCCGTTACCGGCAGGCGCGGAAGCATTTGGAAAACAATCCCTGCCGTGGACTGACCCTGCCGCGGAAGGAAAAAGTTCTGCCGAAATTCCTCTCCGAGGCGCAGATCGATACCTTGATTCAAGAGCCGATGCGGCTTCTCTCCCTCTCCCGACTGGAGCCCTTCGTCGCCCATCGCGATACATTGGTTCTGGAACTTTTCTACAGCACGGGCTGCCGCATCGGCGAACTGGCCTCCCTGCGCTGGTCGCAGATCCACCTCTCCCAAGCTTGGATCAAAATCCACGGCAAGGGCGCCAAGGAACGCCTCTGCCCCATCGGTCAGCGGGCCGTCGACGCCCTACTCCGGTGGCAAAGTTTTCTGCAATCGCAGGCCCTTCTCCCCTGCCCTGATGCTCCCGATAATTCACCCGATATCCCCGCTGATGCCCCTGTTTTCTTCGCCCGGCATACGCCGCAAAAAACCCTCTCCGCCCGCCGTATCCAGCAGCGACTGAAGGACTACCTGGCCCGGGCCGGCCTGCCGCTGGATCTGTCGCCGCACAAGCTCCGCCACTCCTACGCCACCCATCTGCTCAACCGCGGGGCCGATCTCCGCAGCGTTCAGGAGCTCCTCGGCCATGAAAATCTCTCCACGACTCAGATCTATACCCATGTGGACACAACTCATATGAAGAAAGTCTACCGACGGGCTCATCCGAGGGGCTAGAGAAAGCGCGTATCCGTCGATGGGATTGAAGGAATAGACTTCCTTCGAAACGAGGAGGTAAGTATTATAAGGAGATAGTTATTAGAGGGCGTCGTCAAACGAAAAGCTTGACAAAGTGGAAAAGAGAGATAGAGGGAGAGAACGGAAGAAAGGATTCATAGGAGGGACGACCTGCCAGATGAGTTATGGAACAAGATGAGAAAATTGCTGCCTGGGAGGGAAGGGACGGTGGGGCGACACGGAAGAGATAATCGCCTCTTTATAAATGCAGTGTTTTGGATACTGAGGACTGGGGCTCCCTGGAGAGACCTCCCACCGGATTTTGGGGATTGGAAAAACACGCACCGCAGATTCAGTCGTTGGAGGGATCGCGGTGTGTGGGAAAAACTGGTCGATAATTTGTGCGGCGAGACGGATTTGGAGTGGGTGATGCTGGATTCCACACACATCAAAGTTCATCAGCACGGCACCGGAGCGAGGGGAGGCAATCAGGCCATAGCTCGCACAAAAGGGGGCTCAACACGAAATTATAGGAGACCGTGGAGAAGCTTGGTCCTCCGCTCGGAGTCCTTGCAACGGAAGCTACAGAACCGGACTGCAAGCAGGCGCTGGCCTTGGTTGTCTCCTTAGACGCCCGTTGTGTTCTCGCCGACAAGGCCTATGACTCCGACTCCATCATCTTTTCTTTTGCCTCCTGCGGCATCGTTCCCGTCATTCCGCCGAGGATCAACAGGAAATCTCAACGCTCCTATGATAAAGCTATCTACAAATACCGCCCTGTTATTGAAAATACTTTCCTCAGGATGAAAGAATGGCGTTCCTTTTCCACTCGATACTTCAAAAATGTTCTCTCTTTTGTCTCTGCCTTCCCTATCCGCTCCCTCTCTCTTTTGGCTGCTTCATTTTGACGACACCCTCTAGGATTCCTGAGGAATCGAAAGCCAGCCCCATCCAGCCCCATCCAGCCCCATCCAGCCCCACCCACCCCAAGCCCGCTATCCCCCCCTCGGGCGCGGGGCCCGCTGCGCGGGCCTGGAGCCCGAAGGGCTCCAAAGGCGCCGGACAACTTACGTACATCAGTTCCCCTTTGACTTGTCCTACGCGCGTTGGCTCCCCTTCGGTTTCATCCTCCCTTTCCCCTCATCGGCGATGGCCCAGAGGTAGAGGGAGGCGGTGCTGCCGCAGGGGCTGTAGCGCCGGCGGTAGATTTGAAATTGCTCCTTCGTAAGGTTTTCGAGACCGTAGAGACGCATCAAGCCCTGGCGGATGCCGAGATCATTCCAGGAGAGGATGTCGGGACGGCGGTAGGAGAAGAGGAGCAGCATCTCGGCCGTCCAGGGGCCCACGCCTGAGCAGGCCGTCAGAGCCTGAATGGCTTTCGAATCGCTGAGGTTTGGGAGCTCTTCCATACCCAGCGCTCCCTCGGCGACCCGTTCGGCGATGCCTTGGATATACTGGACCTTGCGCCCGCTCAGGCCGCAGGAGCGCAGCTGGGAGGGATCGATGGCCCGCAGAGCTGCGGCCTCCATAGAGGGGCAAAGGGCGCAGAGCCGACCCCAGATTACGCGCACGACCCTGTCCGACAGCTGCTGCCCGGCGATGTTTCGGATGAGCACGGCGAAGGGCTCGAGCGCCAGCTTCGGCAGCTCCACCGGATCGAGGCGCCCCATCGCCTCGCCCAGGAGAGGATCCCGCTGCCGAAGGTATTCGATGGCTTCAGGGCTGCACAAGGTCTGGAGCTCATCGGAATTCGAGGTCGTTGGGTATGGGGTCGGATGGATGGGGACCGGGTGCTCCACCGGCGCTTCCTTCCCGATGGTCATCGCAGTGCCGCGGCCGATGGGCTCCAGGGCCTCGCCTACTTCCATGGCCTCCATGGGAAAATCGTCCCGATTTTTGTCAATCTGGGAACGATAAGCCCCATCCTCACTTCATCGGTTTCTGCCTTCTCCGCCGGCGATCCCAAAACTTTTAAGTTTTGCTGCGGCGCTCCGCGCCGCAGGCGCTGGGCGGTGGCCCAGCGCGGATCGCCGGCGGAGCCGTCATCTGTTCTCCGTCTTGCCGCTGCGGCTGTTCTTGCTGTTTCTGCCGCAACTGTTGTTCCGGTCTCTCCTGCTGCGGCTGCTGGCCCTGTCGCTCCTGCTTCAGCTGCTGCCAGTGCTCCAGGCGCTCCGCAATGGCCACTTCGGCGCCCACCCGTTTGGGGAAGTAAAAGGTCTTGGGCCGCAGCATGAACTCCTGTCCGGAGATGTTTTCCTCGAAATCATGGCTGTAGCGGTAGTCCTGGGATTGGCCCAGCTGCTTACCGATGGCGGTACTGGCATCGCGCAACCACAGCGGTACCGCCTGCGTTCCCTCTTGGCGGATGCTCTCCCGGGCCCTGTTCAGGGCGAGGTAGGTGGAATTGCTCTTGGGGGCGGTGGCGAGAAAGACCGTCACATGAGCCAGGTTCAGGGCACATTCCGGCAGGCCGACGCGCTCGCAGGCGTCGAAACACGCACTGGCCAGGGGCAGGGCCCGGGAATCCCCCAAGCCCACATCCTCGGAGGCGGCGATGAGCAGCCGGCGGGCGATAAAGCGCGGGTCTTCGCCGCCCTCCAGCATCTTGGCCAGCCAGTAGAGGGCCGCATCCGGAGCGCCTCCGCGGATGCTTTTGATGAAGGCGGAGATGGTGTTGTAATGCTCATCCTCGTCCGCGTCGTAGCGGATCTGCCTCTCCCGGGCGAAGGACGCCAGGTCATCGAGGCCCAGTTCCCTTCCCATGGGAAGGCTCAGGACGAGGGTTTCCAGGGCGTTCAGGGCCCGGCGCAGGTCGCCGTCGCAGAACCGGGCGAGCTGGAGGAGGACTTCCGGCGTGGCTTGGCATTGGGTATTTCCCAGCCCCCGGGGCTTGTCCCGCAGGGCCAGGGCCAGCACCCGAACGACCTCGTCCTCCGAAAGGGCCTCCAGGTGGAAGAGCTGGCTGCGGCTCAGCAGCGGGGGGATAATGGAGAAGCCGGGGTTGTGCGTCGTGGCCCCGAGAAGCCGAACGCAGCCGCTCTCGAGGTCGGGCAGGAGGAGGTCCTGCTGGGCCTTGTTGAAGCGGTGGATCTCGTCGATGAAGAGGAGGGTGGAGCGCCGGGGATTCCTCCGGGCCATTTGTAGGATTTCCCGCAGCTCGCCGACGTTGGAAGATACGGCGTTGAGGTGGACCAGCTCGAGCTGCGTCTCCCGGGCGATGACTTCGGCCAGCGAGGTCTTGCCGCAGCCGGGTGGGCCGTAGAAGAGCAGGCTGCCGAAGGAATTCTGGCGGATGAGCTTCGGCAAAAGGCAGTCCCGGCCCAGAATTTGCCGTTGGCCGACCATTTCTTCCAGCCGGCGCGGCCGCAGGCGGGTTGCCAACGGCACGTAGCGCCGCAGGCCCCCGTTCTCTCCATCCGCTGAATCCTGGGGCCACCAGTCCCCATCTGCCGGAGGAGAGGTTTTCATGGGAAAACAGAGCGATCAGGCCCGAACATGGGGATTGTGCCGCTTTTCCCGGAGAATGGAACTCAGCGGGCCGTGGCCCGGGATAATGCGGGTCTCGTCCGGCAGGGTATACAGCTGCTCCCGAACGCTCCGGAGCAGGCGCTCTCCGTCCCCGCCCGGGAGGTCGCTGCGGCCGATGCCGCCCGCGAAGAGGGTGTCGCCGACGAAGGCGAGGAGGATTTGGGGAAAAACATAGGCAAAGCTGCCCGGGGAGTGTCCGGGAACGTGCAGAGCCCTGAGGGAGAGTGAGGGGAAAACTTCGCAGCATTCCCCCTCTTCCGCCCAGTGCTCCACTTGGCAAGGAATTATGGGGGATTTTAGGCCGAAGGCCCCCATGATCTCCGGATGTTGGAAGAAAAGCGCATCCCTTTCGCCGGCCCACAGGAGGGCCTGGGCATCGGCGAAATGCGAGGCATCGGCCATGTGGTCCCAATGGCCATGCGTCAGAAACAGCTGCGTCAGCGTCCACTCGGAGGGTGGGAAGTGTTTTTGGAAAAAATCCCAGCTGTTGGGAGGCGCATCCACCACGGCGAGGCGATGGGCCTTCTGGTCGAGGATGAAGCCGACATTGGTCTCCAGCGGGCCGATGGGCTCGAGGCAGAGGCGGAAGCGTTCATCCGAAAAGAGGGTCTTCATGTTCCAAACAGCGGAAGGATTTCCAACTTAGCCAAAGGTTCCGAAGTTTCAAGGCGAGAGGGAAGGGGCCTGGGCCTAAAATTCCAAGGCGAGGATCTGGGTAAATTTGGGACGAGGTCAAGGCCCTTCGGTGCTGTTCGAGCTACTCCGGGCTATCCCGAGCTATCCCAAACTATCTGGGTTGTCCGGAGCATTCGGTTTCATTCGGGCTGCCGCCTTTGGCGCGAGGGGGGATGAAAAGGCCTTTCATCCCCCCTCGCGCGTCGTCCGCGGTTCGGACGGAGCCCATTTGGGGCTGCCTTTGCGCCGAAGCCCCCTTCGGGAGCTTCGGCGGAGGCCCGCCTCCGGCGGGCCGCTTCCTTCGGAAGCCAAAGGCAGCCCCGAAGGGCTCCAAAGGCGGCAGCCCCGCCGCAGCAACGGAGAAATCATCCAGGTTTCCGCTTCATTTCCTCTCATCGGATCCTTCTCTTTCCCTCCTGCCGGACTGCGATTTATTGCCTCTATCGGACTGCGGTGAGCCGACATGCGGAACCCCGGCCCATCAGGCCATTGCCTTTGGGCGGAAAGACCTTTGCTTCTTTTCGAAAAATGGCCTTGGGGAAACGGTGCCAGTCGGAAAAATATCCGCTGACGGTGCTCGTCATCGCCTCCAACGAGGAGGAGAACATCGGGCGCTGCCTGCGGAGCGTTGGGGATTGGGCCGCCGAAAGCCTCGTCGTGGTCAACGACTGCACGGATGCCACGGTACAGTTGGCGGAGGCCCTGGGGGCTAGGGTAGTGGAGCACGCCTGGGAAGGCTACGGGGCCCAGAAGAATTTCGGCACCGCCCTGGCTTCGCAGGACTGGGTCCTGTCCCTCGACGCCGATGAGGAGATTTCGGCGGAGCTGGGATGTTCCATCCGAAAATTCCTGTCACGGGACGCCTCGGGCTATGCCGGGGCCCGTTTTCCGCGCCTGGTTCGTTTCCAGGGCCGATGGATTCGGCATGGGGACTGGTATCCGGACGAGCAGCTGCGGCTTTACCGAAAGGACAGGGGCCGCTGGACGGAGCAGGCGGTGCACGAGCACCTGGAGCTGAGGGGGAAAATCAAGCGCCTTCGGGGTCCGCTTCACCACTACACCTATCGCTCGCTGCGGGAGCAAATTCAGGTGGGCCTGAACTACGGTGAGCTCTGGCTGCGGGATCAGGAGCTGCGGCCGGTTCGGGCCTTCGAGATCCTGACCCGGGCATTCTGGAGGTTCTTCCGGGGCTACGTCCTGAAATTCGGCTTCCTGGATGGTTTTTTGGGACTCATCATCGCCCTGAGCCAGGGTTTTCTGGTTTTTTACCGCTATGCAAGTCTGCGCGGGCGTTATGGGGAGAGGCGGTTGGGCCGGGGAGAGGGAGCGTCCTAATATTAGTTTTTCGGGGAAAAGGATTTTTGGGAAAATTGTGATTTGGAGGGGATTGGGGTAGTTTTTTTAGGTGGTGGTTTTGGGGCTGCCTTTGCGCCGAAGCCCCCTCCGGGGGCTTCGGCGGTGGCCCGCCTCCGGCAGGCCGCTTCCTTCGGAAGCCAAAGGCAGCCCCAAAAAAACATCCCAGCTTTCTCGGAGCCCAGTAACCGGAAAGCTTTTCCTCCGCTGTTTTCTCGATGGCGAAGAGCTACCAGGTCTGCCTCCTGTAATCCATCGCTCCTTTGAATTTTGGAAGATCAAAAAGAGCCTTTCCCCCGCTCGCCCGGGAAGCCTTTTAGTCTCGCCCCTCGGGGCCGGTTTTGGATACTGGCCGCCGGATGCTTTTTCTCTACCGCTTCCTATACCCGCTGCTCTGGGTTCTGTCGATGCCGCGCTGCCTTTTCAGGCGTCTGAGGCGGGGGGGCTACGGGCGCCGCGGCTGGCAGCGCTGGGGCTTCTATGAAAAATCCCTGGCGGAAAAATCTTCCGGTAAGAGGCGCATCTGGTTCCAGGCGGTCAGCGTCGGCGAGCTGAAGGCCATCGACCCCCTGCTCCGCCGCCTGGCCAAAAATCCCCGGCTGGAGGTCTTCCTGAGCGTCTCCAGTAGCAGCGCCCATCGGCTGGTGGAGAGGGACTACGCCCCTGGGCTCCTGGACTACGCCTGGTTCCCCTGGGACTTCTTCCCGATCATGGCCTCGGCCTGGGCGCACATTCGGCCCGACTTGGCCATCCTGAGCGAGGAGGAGCTCTGGCCGGAATTCCTCGCCCAGGCCGAGCGGCACAAAGTTCCGGTTTTCTTGATCAACGGGCGCCTGTCGGAGCGCACCTGCCGCCGCTACCGCCATCTTCCCTTTTGGACTCGATGGCTGTGGCGGCATCTTTCCTGGATAGCGCTGCCGTCGCCGGCCGAAATGGAGAAGTTCAAGAATCTTGGAGCACCGGAGGCCCTCCTGACGGTGGTGGGGAATTTAAAGGGCGACCGGCCCCCTCCTTCGACGGACCCCGGAGAGCGCCTGCGGCTGAGGCAAGAGCTCGGGTTTGCGCCGAAGGACCTCGTCCTCATCGGTCTGTCCACTTGGCCCGGCGAGGAGGCCCTGCTGCTGGAGTGCCTGGAGCGACTGCGGCGGGCGGAGCCGGCGCTGCCCCTGCGGCTGCTCCTGGTTCCCCGCCATGCGGAGCGCAGAGGGGAAATCGCCAAATTGCTCCGGAGCAGTTCTTTCTCCTGGCACCGGCGTTCGGAAGGGCCTGGACCAGCCGGGACCGACGTCGGACTGGTCGATACGACGGGGGAGCTGGAGCAGCTGGCCCGGGCGGGCGATGTCGCCTTCATCGGCAAGAGCTGGGGCTCGCATCGCGGCGGGCAGAATCCCCTCGACGCGGCCTTTGCGGGTCTGCCCATGGTCTACGGGCCCCACCTGGACAATTTCAGAACGCTGAGCACGGCATTGGAGGCAGAAGAAGTGGCCTGGGGGGTGCGCGACCGAGAGGAGCTCTTGGAAAAACTCCGGTGCTTGCTGAAAAATCCCTCGTTGCGGCGGGAGATAGCCGCCCGTCTTCGGGGATGGGCCGCCCGACAGGCCGGAGCCACGGAAAAGGTTTTTAGGAAAATCCTCCGGCACTTTGCGCTTGAAAAGGAGAGCTGAACCCGTGAGCTGGACGGCGGTTGTTCTCTCGATTCTATGGAAGCTCTGTCCGAACTGCTGCGTCGCATGGCCCAGCTGCGGATCCTCGTCGTGGGGGATGTGGTGCTGGATCACTACATCTCCGGCGAGGTGTTCCGCCTCTCGCCCGAAGCGCCGGTGCCGGTGATTGCGGTCGAGGACGAGCGCCATGCACTGGGGGCCGCGGCCAATGTCGCCCACAATCTCTCCTCCTTGGGCATCCATACTCAAATCTGGGGCAGCTGGGGGCGGGATGCCTCGGGCCTCCTTCTGGAAGATTTGCTGCAGAAAGCCCGGGTTGACCCCGTCGACGGCAGCGCGGAGTCCGGGGTACGGACCATCCTCAAGACCCGCATCGTGGCCCGGCAGCAGCAGCTCTGCCGCCTGGACCGGGAGGAGGCTCCGGAGCATTATCGAAAGGATTTTGGCCAAGTCGCCATTACCGCCCCGCTCGAGAAGGCCCTGGCCGAAGTGGATGCGGTGATTCTGTCCGACTACGCCAAGGGGCTCATCGACCAGCCCTGCGTCGATTTCATCGCAAACTACGCCCGCGGGCGGCGGAAAATCCTGGCCTGGGATCCCAAGCCGAAGCACGCGCTGCACTTTCCCTATCTCACGCTCATGACCCCCAACCGCTCGGAGGCTTTCGCCCTAGCCGGGGAGCCGGAGGAGCATCGGCAGTTCCCGGCGGAGCGCATCTGCCAAAAGATTTTTGAGCACCATCAGCCGGAATACCTGATCATCACCCTGGGGGAGGAGGGCATGCTGCTGAGCCGGCAGGGTGAGCTGATCTCCCGCATCCCGACCTACGCCCAGGAGGTTTTCGACGTTTCGGGCGCGGGCGATACGGTGGTGGCCCTCCTGACGGCGGCGCTGGCGGCTCAGGCCTCGCCGGAGGAGGCGGCCCATCTGGCCAATCGGGCGGCCGGTCTCGTGGTGGCGAAGCGGGGAACGGCGGTGGTGACGCCGGAGGAGCTCATGGGTTCGTTTTAGAAGGTGTCGTCAAATTCAATAAGGGCGTTTGCTGGAGGGTCTTGTTTTTGGGGCCGGCTTTCGATGCCTCCGGCATCGGGCCCGCAGAGCGGGCCGCCCGAAAGGGAAAAGGCCGAAGGCCTTTTCCTTTCCGGGCAAAGCCGGCCCCCACCAAGACCAGCGAAGCTCCCAGAAAGCGCCATGGCCTATGGGTTCGTTTTAGGCTTTGAATTTCCTCCCCATCGCCCATAAAGGAGACATGGTCATTAAACCAAAAATTCGCGGCTTCGTCTGCGTGACGGCCCATCCGGAGGGCTGTCGGGAGCACGTCCGGGAGCAGG
>JAITKE010000083.1 GCA_031278595.1 Puniceicoccales bacterium | reverse complement strand
CAGCACTGTCCCCTCGAGCATCCCAACCCATAGCAAAAAACTCCCGTCTTTCTTTATCCCTCGATGTTCTGAAAAAGACCGTAGTGCCGACAGGCGGCGGGGCGGGAGTCGACGCTTCCCTTTCGCCCTTGACCCCGGGGAGGCTTTCTTAGCCTTCGGGAGTTCCGGGTGTTTGGTTTTCCGCTGTCTTTGGATTCCGGAGGAATCGGCCCGCGCAGCGGGCCCCCAGGATAAAAACAAAAGGGACTTTTGTTTTTATCCTGCAAAGACAGCGGCGAATGCCTAAAAACGGTCGAAATTTATGCTGCGAGTGGGGATTGTCGGATTGCCCAATGTGGGGAAGAGCACGCTCTTCAATGCCCTGACGCGAACGCACAAAGCCGCGGCGGAAAATTATCCCTTCTGCACCATCGAACCGAACGTGGGTAGGGTGGAGGTGCCGGATGGGCGTCTGGAGCCCCTGAGGGCGATGGTCAGGACGGACAAGGTGGTGCCGGCTGTCATCGAGTTCGTTGACATCGCCGGCCTGGTGGCCGGGGCCTCCCGGGGTGAGGGGCTCGGCAACCAATTCCTGGCCCACATCCGCGAGGTGGATGCCATCCTGCAGGTCGTCCGCTGCTTCGAGGAGGAGGACATCGTCCACACGATGGGAGCGGTGGATCCGCTGCGGGACATTGGGATCATCCGGACGGAGCTGCTGCTGGCGGATCTGCAATCGGCGGAGGGCCAGCTGGAGAAGGGGCGCAAGCGGGCCCGCAGCGGTGAAAAGGGGGCGCTGGAGCAGGTGGGATTGCTGGAGAAGATCTGTGCCCAGCTGGACCAGGGAAAGCCCGTCGGGGCCTCGGCGCTGTCCGCCGAGGAACGGGCCCAGGCAAAAGATTTCCATCTCCTGAGCTCGAAGCCGATGCTCTTCGCCTGCAACGTGGCCGAAGGGGATTTAAAAAATCCCTCGGCCAATCCCCATGTGGCCCGGGTGGAGCGGTATCTTCGGGAGCAGGCCGAGGGAGAAATTTGTATCGTAAGCGCCCGCATCGAGCAGGAGCTCGTCGCCCTGTCCCCGGAGGATGCCCGGGCCTATCTGGAGGAGATCGGTGTGCGGGACAGCGGGGTGGACCAGCTGATCCGGAAGAGCTATGCCCTGCTGGGCCTGGCCTCCTACTTCACGGCCGGCGAGAAGGAGGTGCATGCCTGGACCTTTAAACGGGGGATGAGGGCGCCGGCCTGCGCCGGCCTCATCCATGGCGATTTCGAGCGGGGATTCATCCGGGCGGAGGTGATCGGCTACGAGGACTTGAGGAGGGCCGGCTCGGTGGCCCGGGCCCGGGAGCAGGGCACCTACCGCCTGGAGGGCAGGGACTACGAAGTGCAGGACGGCGATGTGCTGGTCTTCCGCTTCAACGTATGAAGGGGCTTCGGGAGGCCCCTCTGGCTTCGGGCCTGGCGCCTGAGGGGCAGGGACTGCAAGGTGCGGGATGGCGATGTGCTGGTCTTCCGCTTCAGCGTATGAAGGGATTTCAGCTGAAGACCCCTCTGGCCCCAGAGGGGCCCCGGCCCGACTTCTTGATCGTCGCCGGAGAGGCCTCGGGGGACGAGCATGCGGCCCGGATGGTGGAGGGTTTATTTCGGGAAAATCCCCGGGTGTCGGTCTACGCCTTCGGCGGGAAAAATCTCCGGGCGGCCGGTGCCCATCTGCTCTATGACCTGACCCAGCACGCCGTCGTGGGCCTGTGCGAGGTTTTGGGGAACCTCCGCCTGTTCCGGCAATTGCTCGCGGCGGTCATGGACTGGGTGGCTATCCACAGACCGCGTACGGTCTGCCTGGTGGATTACCCGGGTTTCAACCTGCGATTGGCAAAAAAACTTTTCCAAAAAGGCCTGAGCCGAAAGGGCGGTGGCGAGGGGACGCTCTACTACTACATCAGCCCGCAGGTCTGGGCCTGGAAGGCAAAGCGCCGCCTGGGGATGGCCCGCTGGCTCGACCACCTGGCGCTCATCTTTCCCTTTGAGAAGGACTTTTTCGCCGACACCCCGCTGCGGGTCTCCTTTGTCGGCCATCCCTTGTTGGAGGCCAAAGCTTCTCCGCTCCTGTCGTACGATCCCCAGGGGGCACTGCTCCTGCTGCCCGGCAGCCGAGTGGCGACCGTCCGCCGGCTCTTCCCGCTGATGCTCGAAACTTTTCGGCGACTGCGCCCCCAATTCCCCCAGCTCTCGGCGGCGGTGCTGTATGCTGACGAGGGAATTTTGGGGGAATTGCAGGGGATGTTTGCAAAATACGAAGACCTCCGGCCAGCCCTGCGATTTGTTTCTGTCGCGGAGCAAAATCTTCCCTGCGCGGCCAGCCTGATGGTCTCCGGCACCCTGTCCCTCCGCTGCGCTCTGGCCGGCATCCCGGGGGTCATCACCCAAAAAATCCATCCCCTGAGCTATTTCCTGGCCAGGCGCTGGGTCAAGATTCCCCACATCGGCATGGCCAATATTCTGCTGCAGCGGGAATCGGTGCCGGAGTACATCCAGGGCGAGGCCAAGCCCTCTGTCCTGTGTGAAAAAGTCGCGCAATGCCTGCAGGATCCCCGGAGAATCGAAGGGGCGCAGCGGGATGCCGAGGCCCTAAAAACCGTCCTCGGCGCGCCGCCGGATATGACGGTGGCGGAATGGCTCCTCAGCTCGCTGGAGGAGAAATTTTAGGGGAAGACCCAAGGGGGAAGTGGAAAAAACCTAGAGGGTGCCGTCAAATCGGGCAGCGACCCTTTCATCTCGCTCCACAATTCATCTGGCAGGTTATGTCTTCTAGGTGTCCTATGTGTCTTTTTTCCATTCCCCTTTTCTTCTCCTCTTTTCCCTTTGTCCAATCTTCTATTTGACGGCGCTTGCTGAGAGCTTCGCTGGTTCCGGTGGGGGCCGGCTTTCCAAAGGGGAAA
>JAITKE010000082.1 GCA_031278595.1 Puniceicoccales bacterium | reverse complement strand
CCCGCGAAGCGGGCCTGGGGCCCTTCGGGCCCCCAAGGCGGCGAAGTGGGCAGAATGACGGAGTAGGCCTAGGCACGGCGGGCGTGGGAGATAAAATCAGCCCGAAGAAAAATCTACATCAGCTCGGAGAAAAAAATTTGCCTCGTCCCGAAGGGGGAAGATGAGGGAAAATTGAAGAAAAAAGGCCCGGACTAAACAGAAGGCCTAACAGAAGGATTAGGCCCGGGCTGAACGGCGGCGTTGAAGAAAAAAATCCCCTGGTTGCGCCGAAGAAAAAACTCTCTATTATCGACGGGATTGGAAAGGTTGAAAATGATTTTTTTTGACTTATGGGAGGGATTTCATTATCCCTCGGGGTCATTGCCCGGGAACTGAGGGGATTTCCATGGTCCTGAAAATTTTGGCGTCGAGGTACTTTTGGCTGGCTGCGCTGGTGGCGGCGGTGCTGCTCGGTCTGAAATCGCCCTGGCGAGAGGAGGATGGGTATGGATCGATCGCTTCGGAAGCGTCGTTTTCGGTGGCGAGCATGTCCGCCGTACCTGATGTCACGCCGAATTTGACCGTGCCCGCTGCACCGGGTTTGACCACAGGCGCGACGCCGGATGCCGCACCGAATTTGACCGCTGGCTCGACACCGGATAGGGCCGTGGGCATTCCACTGGATTTGACTGCAGGCATCGCATCTGGTTTAAGCGGAGGAACGCCGGATGCAAGGGCGGAAGCGCCGGTGCTTGGTTCGAGAGGGGAATCTCCGGGGGCCGATCTGAAAGGAGAGGCGCCAGCGTACGGAGAAGCGTCGGTGTCCAGAGCGGAGGAGGAGGGGAAATTGTCCCTGAAAAGTTCGCCGCTGAGTCCGGAGGGCCTTTTGACGGACACCGTCCTCATGGGCTGGCTCGTCTCCTTGGGACTGATCTGGATGGTGCGCAAACTATTTCGGGAGCCGACGCCCATCCCGTCGCGGCGGCAGGCGATGGTGGAGTCCGTCATCGAGGGCCTGAACGACCTTCTGGAGCCGATCGTCGGCAAGCCGGCCCTGGGCTACGCCTTTCCGGCCCTGCTGGCCTATTTTTTCTTCATCCTGTTCCATAACTGGAGCGGATTCTTGCCGGGTATCGATTCCATCGGCCTTTGGGAAGGTGGGCGATTCCTCCCGCTCCTGCGGCCGATGAATTCCGACCTGAACGCCACCCTGGGCATCGCCCTGGTCTCGATGCTGGTGTGGGGCTACTGCGTCGCCAAATGTGCCGGACTGCAGGGCTTCTGCGAGGAGACTTTTGGCAACAAGGCGGAGCGGGCCGGCCTTCCTTTCCTGATCTACTACGCCCTGACCCTCATCTTTCTCGCCGTGGGCTGCATCGAGTGCATCTCCATCCTCTTTCGGCCGGTCTCCCTCTCGTTTCGGCTGTTCGGCAATGTCTTCGGCGGCGAAACCCTGCTGCACCACATGTACGGCTTCGGGGAATTCCTGAGCTCGGGGGGCTTTGGCCGGACGTCTCTTTACGGCCTGCTGGCCAAGCTTTCCTCCGGCCTGGCCGATGGGGTGAATCTCTTTCTCTCCTGGGCGGGCTACTTCCTGCCGCTGCCCTTTTATTTCCTGGAGGGCCTGATCGGCCTGATCCAGGCCTTTGTCTTTACTTTGCTCGTCGCCGTTTACATCGGCCTCCTCTGTCATCACGAGGAGGAACTGCCGACGGATGGGGCGATGGGCATTCAATCCTGAAGAGAAGCAATTATGGTATTACACACATTACACAGCGTGGCCGCCATCACGGGGGATTTGGCGAAGGGTTTAACCGGTTCTCTGGGCTGTCTGGCCTCGGCCCTCAGCATAGCGATGATCGGCACCAAGGCGGTCGAGTCGGTCGGGCGCAATCCCGGAGCGGCCGGACGCATTCTCGTCCAGTCCATTCTGGGCATGGCTCTGGCCGAAGCGATTGCCTTTTACGCGCTCTTTTTGTCCTGAATGCGTTTGTTCATCAGGCATAAAGGGAGCCTTTTAAAAAAGGAGGGAGTCATTTTTAAGGAGAGGAAACCGGGCTCGCGCCGGAGAGATTAGGAGCTTTATCTTGATGCTGCTTTTTCCCAGCACTTCCGTTTTTTTCGCCGTCGGGCTCCAGACCCTGGTCGACGTGGTACGGCGCTTCGGCATTCGTTGGGACCTGCTCCTGCTGCAGAGTGTCAATTTCATCGCCATGGCGCTTGCGCTCTACGCCTTCGCCTTCCGGCCGATCATGAGGATCATGGATGCTCGGCGGGAAAAGATCGCGGAGGGCTTGGCCCGAACGGAGGAGGCGGCGGGCAAGCTGCGGGAGGCCGAACGGATGAGTCAGCAGATGATCAGGAACGCCGAGGGCAAGGCCCAGCAGATCATGGCGGAGGCGAAGAGACAGGCCCAGAATTACGCAGCGGAGCAGCAGAAGCTGGCCCAGACGCGGGCGGAAGCGCTGCTCCAGGAGGCCCGGACGGTCATCGCCCAGGAGCGGGAGCGGGTGCTGGCCGAAATTCGCCACGGCATGAGCGAGATGGTCGCTGATCTGGCGGAACAGGTGCTGGAAAATCAGCTCGGAACGGCCGAGCGCGAGCAGTACATGCGCCTGACCAGGGCCCAGCTGGAGAGGAAAGCGGCCCGATGAGGACGAAGCGGTCACGGCGGAAGATCGCCGATCTTCTGGCTGCGCATTCCTGGGAGCCGCTGCGGCCGGATCAGCTGTCGGAGGAGCGGGTGAAGGCCGTCCTGGACCTTATCGGCGAGTACCCTCTGGTCGAAGCCTCGCGACTGCGGCGCCTCTATGGGCGGGCCTTGGAGGTGTCCTTCCGCCGCCGCTGTCTGGAGATCGAGTACTGCGGGCCGTACACGGCGCCGTTTTTCGAGCGGCTGCGGGACAGATTTCAGGAGAAAATGGGCCCTCCGTTGGGCTATGTGGCGCGGGAGAATCCCCAGCTGCTCTCCGGCCTCCGGGTGCGCTGGGACGACCGCATCTGGTCGAGAAACGTGCGGGATAGTCTCGATGCCTTTCGCCAGGCCATTCCGTGAGGAAGGAATTGCATCCGGAAATGCGGCGGATTTCCTTTAGGGCTGTCCTGCCGAGAGGGGATGGCCGTTGCGGCTAGATGGGCCCAGGGGCTTTTGCTGCTGTCTTTGGCTCCCTTCGGGAGCAGCCCGCGAAGCGGGCCCCAGCGCTGCCGGCGGGCCCCACCCACCCTCCCGCCCTCCGGCAGCGCTGCAAAGACAGCAGCAAAGCCCCAGCGGCAGCGGAGCAAGGGTCTGCATTTCGCCCGGGCCGAAGAGAAGCACAGGGTCGTTTCCGATGAGGAGAGGGCCGTTTTCGATGGAGGAAGAAGAAGAGTTATCCCGCCGAGTGGGGGAGATGAAACTGGGACAGAATCACGCCGCCTGGGACGTGCTCCAGCCCCTGTGCATGTTCGGCCTATTGGCCCTGGGGATTACGACGATCTATTCGGCCCAGCTCAGCTTCGGCGGCGGGCAGTGGAAGGCGCAGCTCGCCTGGGCCGCCCTCAGCCTCGGGCTTTACGTCGTGGTTTCCCGCATCGACTACGAATCCTACCTGCGCCAGGCCCATTGGATCTATCTCGTTAGCCTCGGACTGTTGTTATTGCTCTGGACACCGCTGGGAGTGCGTCGCTTCGGTGCCCTGCGCTGGCTGAGGCTGGGGCCTCTTCGCTTCCAGCCCTCGGAATTGGCCAAGGCGGCGGCACTCTTTCTGGTGGCGAGCATCCTGGCCCGCTCGGACATCGGAAAGCTGAGGCATTCGTGGCCGACTTTGCTGAAGATAGCGGCCGTGTCGTTCCTGCCGATGCTGCTGATCTTTCTCCAACCCGATCTGGGCTCCGCGCTGGCGCTGCCCCCCATGGTCTTCGCCCTGCTCTTCCTCTCACCCCTCTCGGGCAAGTTCTTCCTCAGCGTCCTGGGCTTTGCCCTGCTCTTCCTCTCCGTCGTCACCTGGGACGTCTATGCCTACCGCCTCTATTTGGATGAACATCATCTGAATCCACTTCGGGACATGGGCCAGTACGAAGCCCGTTCCTACTTGCCCCTGAAGGATTACCAGCGGAACCGCATCCTGGCCTTCGTGTCGCCGCAGGTGGTGGATCCGCAGGGCACGGGGATCAGCTGGAACCTGCGCCAGTCGCTGATGGCGATCGGCTGTGGGGGTTGGAAGGGCCGGGGATTCTGTCGGGGCAAGCAGTCGAACTTGGGCTATCTGCCGCCGTCGGTGGCGACGAACGATTTCATCTTCTCCGTCCTGGCGGAGGAATGGGGCCTCTTGGGTGGACTGCTCCTGCTCCTGCTCTACGGCCTCCTGCTTGCCGATGCCCTGCACATCGCCGCGCTGGCCCGGGACAGTTTTGGGGCCTTCGTCGCCGTCGGTACCGCCGTCCTGTGGATGATGCACATCGGCATCAACATCGGCATGACCCTAGGCCTGATGCCCATCACGGGCATACCACTCCCGTTCGTGAGCTATGGGGGTTCCTTCCTGCTGCTCAGTTGTTTCTTGCAGGGGGTGGTCCAGAGTATTTACCATTATCGCTTCCGCTGAACCGTGATGGGGATTTTTGAAATGATTTATGAGGAGAGAGGAGACCATGGGTACGGAAAAAAATGAGGGCGATAGGCCCGTCGATGCGAAGATTTTGGAAGCGCTGAAGGAAAAGCCGGAGGAAGAGCAACCGAGGAATGTGAACAAGCAGGAACTGCGCCGGGAATCCAGCCAGCGGGCGAAGCAACAGCCCCTTCTGCAGCGCATTATGAAGACGCTCACGCGCAAGGACAAGAGCTTTCGGGAGATCATCTTCAACAGCGAGCCGCTGGAGTATCGCGTGGCCCTGCTGGTGGATGGGGTGCTGGAGAACTTCGAAGTGGAGGCGAAGGACAAGTGCCGGCGCGTCCATGCGATCTTCAAGGGGAAGATCCAGAACCTGGAACCGGGCCTCAAGGCGGCCTTCGTGGACATCGGACAGGAAAAAAATGCCTTTCTGCACTACTGGGATGCCCTGCCGGCCGCCGATGCCGGGGTGGAGGTGGTGCGGGTCAACGCCTCCCAGAACTCGAAGGAACGGCAGCGCTATACGGTCAAGGACATCCCCAAGCTCTACCCCATCGGCGCCGAGATCATGGTGCAGATCATCAAGGACCAGATCGGAACGAAGGGCCCGCGGGTGACCACCAACGTCGCCCTGCCCGGGCGATTTCTCGTCCTCATGCCCTTTTCCGACGAATGCGGCGTCTCGCGCAAGATCGAGGATGCCCGGGAACGGGAGCGGCTCAAGGAAATCCTGCAGAAGCTGACGATTCCGGAGGGCATGGGGGTCGTCATCCGCACCGCCGGCGAAGGCAAGAAGCTCCGCTACTTCATTCGCGACCTTCACCTGCTGCTGCAGAAGTGGCAGGAAATCCAGCAGGACATGGAGGCCAAGAGCGGTCCCCATATTCTCTACCAGGAACCCGACATCGTCGAGCGCACGGTGCGGGACTTCCTGACCGAGGACATCGACCGCGTGATGGTCGACTGCGAGGAGGACTACCGGAGAATCGTCGACTGGATCGGGCGGATTTCCTCCCGGGGCAAATCCAAGGTCACGTTCTTTCAGGACGACATCCCCATCTTCGAGCGCTTCAACGTCGAGCGCCAGATCGAGCAGACCTTCATGCGCCGCGTCGCCCTGCCCTCGGGGGGCGAAATCGTCATCGACGAGACGGAGGCGCTGACGGCCATCGATGTCAACACCGGCAGCCATCGGCACCAGGGCCAGGAGGCGGATGGGGAGAACCGGAGTTTCGTCTACCAGGTCAATGCGGAGGCCTGCAAAGAAGTGGCGCGCCAGCTGCGCCTGCGCAACATCGGCGGGCTGATCGCCGTTGACCTGATCGACCTGAAATCCCGCGGCGACCGCAATCGGCTCTACGAGCTCATGTCGCAGCTGATGGCAGAGGACAAGTCCCGTGCCCAGGTGGCGCCCATTTCCTCCCTGGGCCTCCTGCAGATCACGCGCCAGCGGCATTCCCAGAGCACGGCCGGGGACATGCGGGCCCCCTGTCCCTACTGCCAGGGCCGGGCCTTTCTCAAATCCCCGCGCACCATGAGCGCCGAAATCCAGCGGAAGATCATCAGCTCCGTCCGCCACCTGCGCCAGCGGGAGAAGACCCAGGACTGCATCGGTATCCGCGTGCTCCTGCACCCGCAGGTGCTGGAACGCCTGCGGAGCGAGGATGAGGCGCTGCTGCTGGCGATGGAGGAGCGTTACAACATTCGCCTGAATTTCTGCGCCGACGGGAACTTTCACATGGAGAACTTCCGCATTCTGGATGCCAGAACCAACAACGACCTGCACTGATAGGACCTATCCCTTCCGCCTCGTCGTGCTCTCCGGCGGCTCGTCGGAGGAGAGGGAAATTTCTCGGCGCAGCGGGGCGGCAGTCGCCCGTGCGCTGTCGGCCTACTTCCCGACGGAATCCCTCGTCTTCGAACGCGACGAGCTGCCCCTGGGCCTGAAACCCGAGCAGGACATCATCTGCCCGATGATCCATGGGAGCTTTGGGGAGGACGGAGTCCTACAGGCCTTGCTGGAACGGGAGGGATTCGCCTACGCCGGCAGCGGCATCGTCGCCAGCGAACGCTGCATGCACAAGCTCCAGACCAAGGAAAAATTACGGGGTTGTTCCGTCTGCCTGCCAAACTGCGTTTCCTTCCAAAGTCCGGAACTGCCGAGCTATGGAGAGTTGAGCGACAAGCTGGGTCAGACCTCCTTCGTGCTGAAGCCGGAGAACAAGGGCAGCAGTCTCGGCGTCCGCAGGATTTTTTCCGAAGAGGACTGGCGGCAATTCCGTCGGGAGGCGACGGAAGGGCTGTGGCTGGCGGAGCCACTTATCTCCGGTCGGGAAATCACGGTGGGCTGGCTCCGAGACCGTGCCTTGTCCTGTGTCGAGATTCGGCCGCGGGAGGGATTTTACGACTACGCGCACAAGTACACGGCCGGCCTGAGCGATACCCTCTGTCCGGCTCCGCTGGAGAACGCCGTGGTGCAACGCCTGCTGGCCGATACCGAGAAGGCCTGCACCTACTGCGGCTGCCGTGATTTCGCCAGAGTCGACTTCATCCTCTCGGAGCAGGACATTCCCTATTTTCTCGAGATCAACACGATTCCCGGGATGACCGAGACTAGCCTCCTGCCCCGGAGTGCCCACGGCGCGGGACTGGATTTCGGCCCGCTCTGCTACGAAATGGTCTACCCGGCCATCCGCCGCTTCGGCTTTCGAGAACTGCCACCCCATGCAATGGCCTAGGCGAAGACGGGCTAGCGCTTCCCCCTGGATCCGGCGCCGACCCCCGGCGGCCGAGAAGTCCCTGCGGCGCCGCATCGGCGAGGGCTGTGTGCTGGGCCTACTGCTGCTGACGTTGGCCCTAATGGCCGTCCTAAGTGCTTACCGCTGCCTGGCCCGGGCCTACCGGTGTCATGCCTTTCGGCTCTACCCACAGCCCCTGGAGAAAATAGAACTGCGGACGGATGGGGTTCTGTCCGTCGAGCTCTTGACTCCCCATCTGGCCCTGCCGCCGCACATCGACCTGATGGAAATCGACCTCGAGGCCCTGCGCCGGCGGCTCCTTCTCCTGGAACAGGTGCGGGAGGTGGAAGTCACCCGCCAATTCCAGGACCGGAGCCTACGGATTACGCTTCGGGAGGAAAGGCCCTTCGCGCGGGTGCGGCTGCAGGGGAAGGGTGGGACTGAGGTGCTCTGCGTCGCCGCGAGCGGCAAGGCATTCCACGGCCTCGGCTACGACGAGCAGTGGCTGCATTCCCTCCCTTTCCTGAGTGGTCGTCCGCTGCAGAAGGGAGATGCCGGCACCTATCACTTCGGCTGCGGGCTGGGCCCCATCGACGATTTCCTGGGCCGGTGTCGGGAGATTTATCCGGAAATTTATGCCCAAATCCGGTACCTCTCACTGGAGTACTGGGATCCAGCCGGCGAGGCCCGCTGGTCGCGCCTGGAACTTGTCGCCCGCTGCGCGAGGAAAATCATCTTCTTCCCCGATCACTGGGACGAACAGCTGCAGCGCCTGCGCTACCTGCTGCAGGAGGATCATTTAAAAAAATGCTTTCCACTGGAGCGCATCGACTTACGCTCGGGCTCCGATGTCCGCGTCCGCCTACCACGCCGCAGAAACTAGTATGCGTTGGTTCCATAAAAAATCCTAATTCCATAAAAAATCCATCATGTCTTTTCCCGCCTCCACTCTCTTCGACTGGCCGAAGTCACTGGAAATCTTTGCCGAATATTTCCCCCTGGACGAAGAGCCCTGGCTCTGGCTATCCAAGATCGGACGGGCGCTGGAGACGGTTGTGCCGACGCTGCGGGATGGCCAGCACGAGTTCCCGCCCGGACTCCAGGTCGGAAAAAATGTCTACATCCACCCCAGCGTGAAGCTGCCGCACCTGGGAACGATTGAGGACAACGTCTACATCGGCGAGGGAGTCCAGCTGAAACCGGGGATCTACATCCGCCAGAATGTTATCCTTGCCGCCCACAGTGTCGTCGGAACCGCCTGCGAGCTGAAGAATTCCCTGCTGATGGAGGGGACAAAAATGCCGCATTTCAGCTACGTTGGCGATTCGGTGGTGGGGAACCATGTGCAGCTGGGGGCCATGGTCATCACAGCTAATTTACGCCTGGATCATCGGGATGTGCTCATCAAAACTCCGTCGGAGTCCTATGCGACCCATCGGCGAAAGGTAGGGGCCTTTATTGGCGACGAGGTCAGGGTGGCCAGCAATACAGCTCTGCAACCAGGGACGATTTTGGGCCGCGGGAGTACGCTCATGCCGATGATCGTCTTCTCCGGCTTCCTGGAGGCGGGACATACGGCCCTGGCGAAGGATCGCAGGGTGGCGGTGGTGGTGAAGAAGAAGGTCTGAGGCCCGATCAGTTCTGGCGCTTTGTTCCCCTGCTCATTTTTTCATTGCCACGACCGGAGGGTTTTCTTATGGTTTCCCCTGGATTGGAGGGTAAAAGGATGGCGATGAATCGGGAAGAGGGGGTGACGAGGCTGAACGGCATGCTCGGCGCGATGGGGCGGGAGCTGGAATTGCCGGACCTGAAGTTGGACGAGGAGGGGAACTGCCCGCTATCCTTCGGCGAGACTTTTATGCTGCGCTGTTCCCTGGATTCGACGGGGGAGCACGCGACGCTCTATGCCTGTGTCGGCTCGCTGCCGGCGGAGGATGAGGCCTTTGGGGAACGCCTCCTGGTGGCGAATTACTTCTGGAAGGAAACGGCCGGTTCCCGGGTGGGATTGGATCCGGAGGCGGGCAGCAGCGTGACGCTCACCCAGTCCATGCCGATGGAATTTCTCGACGACGAGCTGTTCTACAAGCACGTGGAGCGCTTCGTCAATGCGATGGATTATTGGGAAAAGCGCCTGACGGCTCTGGAGGAGACGAAGGACAGGGAGGCCTTTTTAAAACTACCCTAAACCGGGGAAACCGCCATGTTCCTCCCGGGCCTCGAAAAAGCATTGCCGGTGGAGACGGAGCGGCTGCGCCTGCGGCCGCTGCTGGAGGGCGATGCGGCGGAAATCGCCCGTTACCTGAATGACTTCGAAGTGGCGAAGGGGCTGACCTATTCGCCCTATCCCTACACCCTGGAGCTGGCCGTTCAATGGCTTCGGGACGTGGCCTTTGCGTCGCAGCAGGACCAGGTGCGCTACTGGGCCATCACGCCGCGGGAAAGCGGAACTTTTCTGGGCATTATCGGCTTCTCCCTCTGCCGAGCCCATGACAAGGCGGAGATGCACTACTGGCTGGGTCGGCCCTTTTGGAATCGAGGCTATGCCACCGAGGCGTCCCGGGCGATGATTCCCTTCCTATTCACCCAGGAGCCAACGCTGCAGCGCCTGGAGATCAATCACCGCAGCTGCAACACCGCCTCGGGTCGTGTGATCCAGAAGTGCGGCTTCATCTTCGAGGGCGAGCTGCGCGCCTACGTCAAGCGCTTCGGCCACCACGACAATGTCCGCTTCTACAGTTTCCTGCGTCCCGAAGTGATAAAAAAGACTTGCGTTTGGGAAAAGAGTCCGCTACAACAGGAGTCGGAAGTCCGAGAACCCCCTGGCGGCAGTTCCCCCAAGAACTCCCCGAAAGGATTGAAGACGTGAGAAATTTAGGCAAAATGGATTTTCGAGCTTCTGGGTGATTTTGTTGAAAGAGAGCAATTTATGAAAAACAGAGGAAAGGGCCTTTCGATAAAGGGAAAAACGAGGTTTCTCTTCGGCCTGGGAGCGGCGATACTCGGGTTTAACTGTGAGGATCTGTCTGCAGGACAGAAGGAGCTGGAGGATTTCTGCTACGAGGCCAAAAAAGTCGTTTCGGTATCGGCGGGAGAAATAAAAAGCGTGAGTATAGGAGCAGGATCAGCGCAGCGAAGGACGGCGTTTAGCTTTTTAAACCAAACCGATGACCCTCAGGATACACGAACTACCAAATCTGAGGATGAGAAGAAAGGGAAGCAAGCTCGAAAAGAAGAGCTCGAGTTTGAAGGATTGAAAGCGCAGGTCGAGAAGATTAGGGCGAGGGAGCCGCTTGTCTCCTGGCTTCAGCGAACGGGTTGCGTCGTCCCTACGTCTGATAAGTCTTTTAGAGTCTCCAAGACCCTGACGACGTCTTTGAACCTCACACGCCTCCTGCTGCCGGCGCTGGGGGATTCGAGAACGGTGACCCTCGATCTCAGCAAACTGCTGCCGGAATCGTGTGAGCTCTGCGCCGTGCAGGTTTTGAAGGGGGCCTCGCTGGCGCCGGATGAAGGGGATGATGGAGCAGCGGGCCCACGGGTTCGTTCACTGCCCCTAGGGGTGCTCAAAAGGCGGCAGAAGAATGGGGCGTTTCAGCTGCGAATTCAGGTCGTTCCTCCGGAAAACGCCGAGCAGCGGGCCGATGTGCAGGTGGCGATATTCTGCCCGGCGCAGGGGGAAGAGGCCACCAATTGGTGGGCCCTGAAGCTGTCCTTTTTTACGCCGGAGGAAACGGAGGCCCTGAAAACTCTGGTCACTTCTGCGGAGATGGATACTGCGCGAGCAGCTTATCTTAAGCGATTTCGGAATGCTGCTTTGTCATCGGGTGTACCTGGTTTTATAAATAATGCAACTCTGAACCTTATTTTCAGCCAAGAGAGTGACGATGAGGACGAGAAGGGTTTGCGGGTGCTCCTACGTGAGGTCGGGAAGACGGAGTTTGAGGAGAAGCTCAGTGACAACGGCTGCCCCCATTGGGCGGCGTTCCTTAAAGAGCTGGCAGAAACGAATGCAGGGAGTTTGATTCGAGGGGCTCCACGCCCTGCGGGTTTTCCGTCGGAGCGTGGTTACACACGCCTGGATGAGTTGGCGGGGAAATTGGAAGGACTGGAGGGAAGCGCTCGTTACCTCCATGAGAGTTGGCATGAGCCGATGGGTGCGTTTTGCCAGGTTTTGGGGGTTCCTGATCCGGAGGATGCGGATGCTAGGATGCGGTTTGAGGGGCAGTATATCGCTCCCATGCGTCGGGCCTACATCCGCCTGGCCGTCGAACATCGGAAATCTCCGGAGCAGGCCCACTGTCTTCTGATGCTCTATCTCTCGATGGCGCCCTGGAAGTCGCATGAGTTTCTGGAAGGGGTTTGCCTGAGCGTCTCTGAGCGTGGGGCGGCGATGGTACAAGGAGATGACTTCGTCCTTCGGTTCTTCCAAGAATCCGGTCTGGCCGAGCTCCTGGTGCAGTACCCGGACGGAGGACTAAATGAAGATTTGGTGAATCGCTGTTGGGCGAAGATAGAAGACGAATTGAATGGGTGGAAGGAGAAGTTTGAACAGGAAAAACAAAGAGTTTTTACGAAAAAGAAGGGAAATGCCGAAAAGTGGATAATGAGTCGTCACTCACATATGTTGGGAGATTGTTCGGATTATATAGATGATTCGGGGCTTTTTAAATGTTATGCGGATAGTTTTGGTGTCATGCCGTGGATAGAACAGGAAACGCGGATATGGATCCCGCCGGTCGTACCAAATGATTGGCGTACGCGTTTTGGATCATCGTATGAAGCGGTTATTTGGTTCGCCCACTGTCTGTTTGGAAAGGGTAAACACTTGCGTAGTCCATCTTGGGGTCTGGACATGCCGGCGGTGTCTAATTGGGACGCGGATTCTCCGAGGTCGCACGTGAATTATCCCGCCTGCCTGTGGCAAAGGCTTCCCGTGAATAGATGGCAGGATTGGCTAAAGTCGTTCTTTCCGGATGCTTGGGAATTTGTTGATACAATCAAGAGTCGAGTGTTTGATGATTGGGTGAAGGAGGGTAGCAGCTGGAATTTTACCAATGGACATTGGTGGACTGATGTGAGAGCCGCGAACCAGAGCCTGATTAGTCGCAGCGCTTACGTGGCGCGGGATTTGTATGATGAGGTTCGTCTTAGGGGAGCCTTGGACCTCTTGGGAGAATTTAGTGTCCGTATTAATGGGATGCCCCTTAAGATCTATTCGGAGGCTATAGTTTGTGCTATGCTGCTTGGGAAGTTTGTTAAAAGTGTGGATTCTGGGCTTAGGTGCCTTTGTGCCTTGGGGGAGCTGCTTCATCGGGTGAGGCAGCTGGAAAGTCAAGGAGCTGGAACGCCGGGGCATAGTGACCATGCGGAGTACGAACGCCTCTTTGGCCCGATTCGGCGCGCAACGGGAGCGAAGAATTTTCAGTCGTTTTTGGCTGACGATGCGTTTCAACGCTTCGTTTGGAACGCCATCGATAATCCCGTTGAGGAAGGTCGTTGTCTCGACGGCGCCTATGCTGCCTTCTGCAGGGCCATACCGTTGATCGTCCGGATGGAAAAGCCGGATGTCGGTGCTGTTTATCTTTGGGCCGAGGAGAGTCTTCAGCGTTACATCGGAGGCTGGCTGGAAATTTTTAATCATGAGTATGGTAACCATGAAGAACTGACCTATGGCCCTCCTTTTTTAAGGCACAAGGTGAATCCTATTTTGGGGGAACCCCATGAGCCGATACCTGTCTATCGTTTTGCTCATATGGAGGGCCGGAGGGCGATTGAGGATTTTCTGATTCCTTTGAAAACGGGCGTGTTTCCCGCGAGCAGCGATGAAGCTAATGGGATATTCTACTGCGGGGGAAATCGAATGCATTCGAGTAGGGTGAGTGAGGACGAGTACCGTTTTAGTTATATCACTCCCTTCAGCCCGATTAAAATTTTCTATCACGATGCGCGCGAGCTCTGCCGCCGTCGGCTCGCTCCGGGGCGGACGGAAGGCGAGAGGGAGCTGGATAAGTTGTCTTTCGACGAGCGTCTTCAGATGAAAGACATCCTGCATTTGGCGTTCACCGTGGAGCCGGCGCGCCGCGAGTTTTTGGGCTTCGTGGCCCCCGTTGGGGATGGGGTTGGGCGGAGCGGAGGTCAGGATTCCGCTGCGCTGAGTTACGCCGCCGTATGTACGGGCGATCCGAAAAGTGTTTCGAGGAGAATCTCCGAGTTCAATAAACATGCCCGTTATTGGAAGTTGGGCTACGAGAATAATCAGGTCTTTTGGTATCCGTCTCTCGAGTTGTGGAAAAAATTGACGGTGGAGTTGGGCTATGCCTTTGAAAAGGATGGCGGCGGTCAGCCGACGGATCTCGCCACCTATGACTACCAGCCGCCGACACCGAAGTTTGGTCGGTTCCACGGCAACCCGGGCTCGGGAGGGACGGTGGATCCGGAGGAGTCTTTGGTTAATAATCTGGCGAGGATGAGAAATGTCCCTGGGAACCCAGGGACATCATTGTTTTTTAAGCACTTTAATGATTTCTGGGAGCGCAACGAAGGGGATTGGGAATTGGATTCTCCGGGTGAAGGCGATAAGCTTAAAAGGTTGAAGGTTGCTAAGGAGGAAAAGGTAAGGGCGTTGAATCAACTGATGGCGGTGCCCGAGGAGGATGCAGTGGTTAGTGCCAAGCTTAACGAGTTAGGTTTGCGCTCCATAGATATACTCGATACGAGGGAGGCGAGAAAGGCGAAGCTGCGGGAGCTTTATCGGGACTTTGTTGCTATAGCGCAAATCGGAAGTATAGAGGAGCTGCGTAGATGGTTGGCGGACCGCGGTAGGAATGATTTTGTGTGGGAGATGTATTTTCTTCCTACAGGGCGGGAGATTGCGCTTGCTCAGGTGGGGTTCTCGAATAGGGGTGTCATGCGGAGGCTGATGGAGGATTATCAACGGATGAGTGAGGAGAAAAAAGTCGCGGAGAAAGCCTATGAAGATGAATTGAAAAAGCACTACCGCTCGCCGTTGCATCCGAGGAATGCCGGTGATAAGCGCGCGTTGCCGGAACCGGAGAAGTTTAGTTTCTGCTGGGATGGACAGCAGGTGGTGGACTACGGTGGCGAGCAGCAGAAGCTGCTATACCGGTTGGCTTACCCCGATGGGCAGGGGATGGAGGGCGAAGATCGGAATAGGTTCCGGGCTGAACTCGGTGAGTTGCAGAAAAATTTGGAAAATTTGCGCCAGATGGAGGCCGATTTACCCGAGTGGGAGAGTCGCAGTGGAGTTGCCAATGAAATGGCTAAGGATTTGTCGACGTGGAATACTATTGCTCATGGCGTGCACTGGGAGACTGGGGCGGAACTTGTTACTGATGAAGAATGGATGGAGGCGACGGTCATAAGTGATGCGTTTATAGACAAGTATGGGAATATGGATGCCTTACGAGAGCAATTAAATACAGCACGGGCCCAGGAGCGCGAGATTTCCCAGAAGTATTGTTTGGCAAGTGGTGTTGGGGGTAGTATGTATGTTGCACTTGGTGGTAGCATGATTATTGCGGGGCCTGAGCGGTTACGAGAGTTCATTGCGACATTCGTCTCGACGCACGGTTCTCGAGAGCATCTTGAGGGGCGAATCAAGGAGTTGAAGGCGCGTTTAGAGGGCCGTCGTCGAGAATCTCCGGCGCGAGGTCAAAGGAATGTGTCGACTGATGGAGGCCCAGGTGGGGGTTCTCCGGTGCGAGGTCAGAGAATAGTTTCTACTGGGAATCGAGGGGCGGCACCTGAGGAAGAAGCCCCAGGTGATTTGGGTGAGGTGACGACTTTGAGGGTGGTTCCTGTAGATAATCACGGGTTTTTATTGGATTCCGATGGGCATGTAGTTATAAGTCAAAGGCTTGATGTATTTGATTCTGCTGGCGATAAGCGGGATCCGACCTCTCTTCGATCGTTTTTGGAGCGCCTGGGTTGTGTGATTTATGGCCCTTCGGGCACGAGGCTCCATGCGTTTGGGGCGCACCGAAAGGATTTCTTGCTGGAAAACCCTCAGGCCCGGAGGGTCAATTTTGATTGGGAAAACTTGGTGAAGATGCGTAACGAGAGAGCTGTTCCTGAGGGGGTTCCTTATGTCGTCTTCGTCTTCGGCGATGGAACCTTGGCGCCTAGCATGTGCGATGATCTGGCGACGGAGGGCCCGCGGGTTCGCTCGCTGCCGCAGGGAATAATCGTGAAAAAAGCGAGCGGAGAAAGGAGAATGGTCGAGCTGAATCTCTCGCCGAATTGGAAGGAGGTCTGCGTGTTCGTGTACGAGTCCCCCAGAGATAGTCGCGACCGGCCCTGTCTTCATTTCGCCTTCCTTCATCCAGGCTCTTCGTTGAGCGTGTCTGCGTTCCCTCGGGAGTGTGTTTTGGATACCACTAGTATTGCTTCCTGGACGGATGAGGAAATATTGAGAGAATGGGCGGCGGTTGAATGGGTGATAAAGAACGGCAATTTCCAAGAACCTCCTTATCCTTTAGACTTTTATCGTTGCGTTCGTCGTATTCAGAAAAAGGGGCACACGAGGGATGGGTTGGAGACTATTTATAAAGGGAGGATTTTTTCGGAGGCAAAGAGACGGAGTATAGGGGGACGGGATATAGTAGGACAACTTGACCCGCCTCCGAGTGCTTGGCATAGGTCCCGACTCAATCAGAGGTGAATCCGGCGGAAGGACGCTGAGGAAAGCTGTTCCACAGGGTCTACTGTCCGGACAGCTAGTGGATAAAGCGCAAAGGGTTCGATGCAAACGCAGAAAGCTTAATGTAAATGGGAAAAAATCTAAGATTCGACTAGAAGATTTGGCAGGCTAGCGATGACAGTGAAGGCGAAAAATAGCTACAATTTCTGCGAAAGGGGGCGCAGCCTTGGGCTCCTGTGCTCGGCTCTGGCTCTGGCGGCGATGGGAAGTTCCGAGCTGGGAGCGGTCCGGCTCGCCGCAGTGCCGAAGGGGACGACGGTAAAACCGTTGGATCACGGGCAAAATGAAAGGGCGATATACAGATTCCTTCAACAGAAGCCGCCCTGCCTTTCCTTTCTGGAGCGCGTAGGCCTCCTGTCGAAAAACACGGCCGGAGAAAAGACATTGGAGGCGGGATTTCAATTGCACGAGTCCGAGTACCCTTCGAATGGAAATTTGGCCGTAGAGGAGACGTTGGCCCTGCCCGCCATCGGGGAAATTTTGGGCCTGTCGGGCGATGAGCAGCGGCGCTGCGCGGTCTTGGTCTTCGGCGACGCGCAGCTGTCGTCCCGAGAGTGCGACGATTTGGCGGGTGCTCATGGCCCGCGGGTTCGCTCGCTGCCGCAGGGGGTGATCAAGCACCTGGGCTCAGGCGTCGAGTTGATCCTGCCGTCGCTTCCGCCGGTGGCGCGTACAGATGAGAATCCTGGAGCCGATCCCGATGACGAGGAAACGGCCGAAGCCCCTCGGCAGCGGGAAATCCAGCTGCTGGTATTCCTTCCGGGCGAGGAGCCGGTGTGGCATGTGGTCAAATTTAAGAGGGTCGCCGGAACGGCCGCGCGACCGGAGCTTCGGGCCGAGGGAAGTGAAGAAATTCGGACGGAAGGAACCGGCTCGACTGCCCGCACGGTTGTTCAGTCGCAATCTGTTCAGCCGGAATCGGTGCGGCCGCCGGCCGGAGCAACGGTGCTTCCGCGGGGAGAAATTTTGCCGGACAATGCGGATGGAAACTCTGCTTCGGCATTCTTGTCCCGGGCGGACGAGCCCTGTGCTTCGCTTCTGGCACAGCTGGGAGTTTTGTCACCGGACACGACGGGGCGAAAAACCTTGGCCACGGCGCTGCATCTGCGGAACCTGGCGCTGAGTGCGTCTTCCGAAAATCGGATTTGCCTCGATCTTCGGCCCGTCGTCGACGAGGCGCCGGTATGCGCGGTGAAGGCCCTCGGCACGCGTTTCGCAGCGGAGGAGTGCGACGATGAGCCCCACGGACTTCGGCTTCGCTCGCTGCCCAACGGTTGGCTGCTCAAGCACTCCGGCCCGAATGGCCCGAAGGTGAATCTGCTCCCCCCGTCCGACGGCCAGGCCCGTTTGATCGTCTTCGTCCCGGGGGTCGAGCCCGTCTGCCACGTCCTGGTCCTCGGATCTGGCGCCGAAAGCGTCGGGCCGGCGGCTGAGCCCGAGCCCGTATCGAGGGGAGTTTCAATCCCTCCCGTGCTGGCGTTGGCTGCTGATTCCGAGCCAAAGGAAAATCCGAGTCCGCCCGCAGCGGTGTCGGCGGATGAGTCTACGCCCGCGTCGGGGGAAGTTTCAAATCCACCTCCGGCGGTGATTTCGTCCGTGCTGGTGGTGGAATTTACCCCAGAGTCGGTGGCCCAGGCCTTAACCTCCTATCTGCACGTAGATTCCATAAACTCTGAACCATTGTGGGTGATGGACTATGGTAATGCCTTCTGCATCGCGCTGCTGTGCAATGGAGTGGAGCACCTCGGCCCTGCCGATGCCCGCGCGCTGTACGAGGCCTACGCCGAGTTGTCTAGAGAATACGGCAAATCTCCGATATATCTCCACCGGGTGCTGAACCTCTTCCTCTCGATGAGTCCTTATTTGGCCCATACCTTCTTGGCGGGAATCAAGGAAAGCGGACAGCGCTTTGTTACGGAATTTTTCAGGGATTCCAGTCTGGAAGCTATTTTAAGGAGTCATTTCGGGGAAGAGGTGGATGATGTCCTGGTGCTGGCCTGTTTGGAGCAAATGCAGAGTGGCCTGGATAAATGGAAGAGCGAAACCTTCGATCCGCAGAAAGCGCAGGTTTTTCAGGTCAAAGACGCCTGTCCGGACCTTTGGACTGCCTACCAAGAGGCCTATGGCTACCAGGATAGAGCGGCGATACATAATGATCAAAAGACTGCGATTGGTGCTGCTGAGCGCCTATTTGCTAAGGACACCAGCGCGCATGTGCTCTATCCCTATTGTCTCTGGAAAACAATTCCGATTCCCTCTTGGCAAGATGTATTGAGGCCATACTACGCTCCGTCTGAGGCCACGATGGATGATTTCATAAAATGGGAAAAGGAACATTGGCTCACGAAATGGCCTTCTCCGGGGCTGTTGAGTTGCACGGGCTACGACACGGCTGAGAAAATCCGTCGTCAGATAGATAATTCTCGTGATTGTCGTGGCCCTAATTATGAGCGCTATGGTCTCCATCCTTTGCCGAATGCTTCTTCAGGAGATCGGAAAGGCGAAGACTTTGTTTTTGCAAGTATTATGGATAAACTCGCAGACTCCGGAGGCGTCGAAGTCCGGCTCAATAAAAGTCTACAATTGATGCACGCTTTGGGGGCCTATTTGGACCAAGTCAGGTCGTGTCATGAAGCGGCTCTCTCAAACCCTGAAGACGGAGGGAAGCGAACGAAATATGAACAGATTTTCGATCCCATTCAGCGGGCCACAGGCAAAAAAGATTTTAGGAGCTTTCTATCCGGAGCCGAGTGGGCCTTCTTTGTCCAGCAAGTTATGGATAATTCCATCGAGATGGAACGGTGCTTGCACGGAGTTAAAGATGCTATGGTCGCGGCATTGCCGAGCATTATTCGGCCAGCTCTACCCTCGGAATTTCCTCCCGTGTTTTTCTGGATGGAACTAGCATTGCGTTCCTATCACGAATGCTGGTTGAGGCTTTTTGATAGTCATATCCACACTGCGCCGATTCTCAAGGAAGAGCGAACCTATGGTCCTCCTTTTCTTTATTGGAAAGTTAATCCCATCTTCGCGCTACCGAAAGTGGATACTCCTGGCAGTTCTTTTCCTAGAGGCCGCGAGGCAGTCTCCGATTGCCTGGAGCCGTTTAAAACGGGACGGTTTCATTTGGCAGAAGATAATGATGGAGCAGAGTACGGAACCCTTTTTCTCAGCGCCGGTAATAAGAAAAACACGAGCAAGACCCCCAATGGCGAATTCGAGTTCACCTACATCACTCCCTTCTCGCCGGTGGAGGTGCTCTACCGCGCGGCGCGTCCGCTCTTTCACAAGCGAGTGGCGGGATCCGATGCGGAAAATCATACCCTGAGTGCCCAGGAGTCTGAGGCCTTCGACGACATTCTGAGGCTTTTGTTGTCCCGCCCCGATATCCGCAACGAATATCTCAGCTTCATCGCTGCTTTTCCCGATGCGGAGGTGAAGGAGGATCAGGAAACGCGTTGGGGCTTCAATCCAGCCGATCCCCGCGCGGTCGTTCCCAGCTTCCGCTCGATCGCTTACATGGCTGTTAATTCCATTGGCGGAGATGTGAGAATAGCCGAACGGGTTGCCGCCCTCAATGCCCATCTCTGGTTTTGGAAAATAGGAATGCAGGGGCTGAACGTGTACTTCTTCCCCTCCGTGGAAGCCTGTAAGATGCTGGCGCTCGACCTGGGCTATGTCCGTGACGGCGCGGATCTCGCGGGATACCAATACATCCCTCCTGTGCCGAATTTCGACCTGAATCACGATCGGCCCGCGCCGCCGGCCGGTAGCTTCTACAAGCACTTCAACCTCTACGGCGAGCGCATCGATGTCGATGAGAGAGAAGATTCGGAAAAGCTAAAGAGCGAGCATAAACGCCTAGAAGAAGAGGAGCTGACCCGAGGGCGAAATTGGGCAGAACTTTGGGTGATCCCAAATACGCCAGAAGGGGTGAAAGCTAGAGTTGAACAACTGTGGCCAGGTCGCGTGGGCGAGGTTCCGGCCGAGTTGACGGCCGCACAGAATGCCCTTAGAAAGCTGTATGATGACCTGCAGACGATTTTGGCGACGGCGAAAATACGCACGATAAAGGGGGAAGGTCATTCCTGGAAATGGGATAACCGGGATATATGGCAGGCGGTTTGGGACGCCACTGACGTGGAAGATGCGTGGAGACGTTTGGGGGAAACAACAAAGGCCGACGCAACGCTCTGGTGGGATATGTGGAAGGCGAAATCGAAATGGGAACAGGCCAAAACAGAGAAGAGAGCTTTTGAAGGCGATCATTTCAGGGCGCCCTGGCATTCAAGAAACAAGGGAAGTCCTGTCCAGCCGAAGGAGCCGGAGGCCTATGTCGGCCCGTGGAATGCGAATGGATTGCTCACCCATGCCGACGAACGGCAGCGGTTGCTCTATGAGACCTGCTACCTGGGTGGCCAGCAGCAGTCGGACGGCCTAAAGCTAGTGCGTCTATTGGAGGAGAACGATGCTGCGCGGAAAGCCGCAGAAGCGATACAGGCGCCTCTTCAGGACAAACTTGAGCAGGCTAATCATGCGTATCAGATCGCCCAAGGGAATTTATGGCTATATATGGCCTGGTTTGAGTGGCATAATAATCCGCGTCTTCATGGAAGAAATTTTCCTGAGTCGGCTCATGAGGCGAATGTCCTTCTAAAATATTGGTGTTCTGATCAAAGGCGTAGTGACCCTGATGTTATTATACTATCGACGGATTGTTGGGAAACTCGCCGGGCGTATATATGGAACAAGGGATTGCCTGATCCAATGCGACGTGCAGAATTTCTGAAGAAACGGGATGAGGCCGAGCGGTGCGTGAAGAAACTAGAGCAAGAACTGGCAGCAGCACAGGCTGCTTTCCAAGGCAGAAAGCAAGAATCCTGAAGACTGTGTTTGAAGATAAAGATGATGCCGTCGACGTTTTCTAAGGGAACTGGATTTCTCTCGGAGGCGGAAAGCGTGGAAAATTTTTGATCCTCAGCCCTGGCGGAGGTGCCGGTTGGCGATGGAGATGCCGCTCAGCATGGAACCGATGATGCCCAGATAGCCCTGGTCGGTGCCGCAGAGCTGGAGGCCCTCGACGAAGGGCAGCTGGCCGCTGAAGACCTTATGCGGCGTGCCGTAGATCGCGCCGTTGATGTGTCCGGTGAAGCGCTCGAAGGTGTAGGGGGTAAAGGCATCGAGGTCCAGCAGCTGAGGAGTTTTGGCCTCGGCGGAGGGATGGAGGAAGTGGAGGATTTTTTTTGCTTTTTCGAACAGGGCATGGGCCTGCTCCCGCTTGGCTCGGGCATAGGCCTCGGGGCCTTCGTCGGCCAGGATTGCCTTCCAGCGGTCCGCATTGGCCAGCTGGGTAATGCGCAGAATGCCCTCCGGCAGGCGGCGGTCGAGGCCGTAGCGGTAGTTGTTGGGCAGGCAGAGGAGGCCGGAAGAGGGCCCGACCAGACCCGGGGGCTGGCGGTAGTGGAAGCGCTCCTGCTCCTCGAAGAAGACGATGGTGTCGTCCCAGCCGAGCTCACGGGGCTCCTCCTTCAGAACGGCGATGGACTCGCAGAAGGCGAGCTTTCCGGCGGAGGCCCGGGCCTGGTCTCCGCGGCCGCAGAGCCGCATGGTCTCGACGTAGCCGATGCTGGAAAGGATGTGCTCGGCCTTCAGGTAAGAGCCGTCCTGCAGCACGAGGCCGCGGACCTTTTGCTCCCGAATGTCGATGCGCTCGACGGCGCAGCGCATCCGCCGTTCCCCGCCCAGTTCCCGGAAGCGCTGGGTCAGGAGGCGCAGGATGCGCCGGACGCCTTCGAAGGGCCGAGCGAGGCCCTCCAGGAAGATCGAGCAGAAGAGGATGGAAAAGCTGGTCCAGTCGATATCGTCCTCCCGGGAGCCGCCGTAGAAGAGGATCGGCAGCAGTAGAATGTCCTCCAGGCGCGGGCATTGCAGCTGCTCCTGGAGGATTTTTCTGGCCGAGACGAAGGGTTCCAGCGGATGGGATTCCACATGGCGGATGCGGGTGACCAATTGGCGAAAGGCATCGATGCGTCGGGGAAATTGCTCCGCCACCTGCTGCTCGAAGTGGGAAAAATCATTGGTGAAGCAGAGGGCCTGGCCGCCGACCAGGATGCGGGAACTGTTCTGTTCGCAGAGGTCGAAGAGCTCGCGGGTGAGGCGGAGCTGGCGCAGGAGCCGGTTGAGCGGGGACTGTTTGATCCCCTGGCGGACGAAGTTGGTGACCGCGTGGAGACCGACGTCGAACTTGCGGCCGAGGCGGCTGTAGAAGCTGTTCAGCCCGCCCACGAGGTGGTGTTTTTCGAGGATCAGGACGCGCTTGCCGTACTGGGCCAGCCGGATGCCAGCAGCCAGGCCGGACATGCCCGCGCCGATGATGACGGAATGATAGTTCTTGTCCACGCCTTCGCGCTGAGGGGAAACTCTACAATGCCCGAGGAGAAAAATCAAGGCAGAAAGTGGGGAGGGGGCCCGGAGACCCTGGAAAAATTCCCCTTGGCCCTCCTCAGGAACCAAATCGGGGCGCTTGAAACTTGAGCCTAGGCGCCCGGAGCTTGAACCTGAGCGCCTGGTTATGAGTGGGTGGAAATTGAGGAAAAGCGTTGGGAGGAATTTTGAAGCATCGGAGGGAATTTTGTGGATGGGTTTGGATCTGGGGGCCGCCGCCTTTGGCGGGGAGGGGCGAGGCGGAACGCCACGCCCCACTCCGCGGCGGCCCCCGGAGCGGGCCGGAAGCCGGTGGGGTCCAAAGGCGGCGGCCCCCGGGGCTGGACGA
>JAITKE010000037.1 GCA_031278595.1 Puniceicoccales bacterium | reverse complement strand
ACTCTTCCCTGGTCTTTCATTCCCATTTTCGCCTGGATTTTATCATCTATGGAGAAAAATCTGATGCACAGGGCGACGCAAACAGCCATGAGGAGAAAATGAGTATTTTTCAGTTTCCTGGAGTTTGGGGCAGGACTCCTCTGGCCTTTTGGGGTCAGAGGATTTGTTCGGATATCTTGGCTGACGAGACGGGTGAATCTGGATCGACCGTACCGCGAGTACGCAGTCTGCCGTTCGGTGTCCGTCTTTTGCCCTCGAACCGGCCGAAGGTAAAACATGAAAATTTGGCCATAACCTGTTGTTTTGTCCCTAAGTTTTCGAATGGTTTTCCTCTGTTGCACCAAACCATTCATCTCTTTGTTTCTTGTCAATCTAAGGGGGAAAGTGCAGAAATTCTGTTGAATCAAGTAAGAGAAAAACTAGGGCTCAAGAGAATAGCAAGATCCCAAGTGGGAGACTATGAGGAAGTCAAAAATTTGGACATCGCTGCTCTTGCTCTCGACCAGAGTCAGATGCTGCAGGAGGCTAGATTATTATTAAGGGAGCGGGTATCCCAGGGGCAAGCGTGTGAAAAGGAATATGCTGATGGCAATTCAAAGGCACTAGGGCAAGAGAAGAGGTGTCGAATAAACCTTGATGATCGTCTTCAAGACGCGATAGACGCAATACTGCGAAGAATATCAAGAATATTATCCGCCGGAAGTAAGGGGGAGAATGCAAATAATAGGATTAATGCTTCCCTGTCGCGCTGCCGCTAGATCGAGATTATCCCCTACACGGGCGAGAAAAATCGCCGTAACCAGATCCTCCATACTGGAAAGGGTTTGGTTGTTCAGGCGCAGAAGCTCGTCGCCCACCTGGAGGCCGGCCTTTTCCGCCGAGGAATCCTTATTGACCTGAATGATGCTCAGCCGATGGCTCCCGTCAGGCTGAAGTTCCTGCCGGGCCGAGAATCCGAGGCTGACGTGGGAAACGCTGCCGGTCTGCAGGAGCTCGTCGATGACCCGGCGGACGGCGAATGCCGGCAGTATGAAGCTGGATCGAATTTCCGGCAGGGAGGCGATCAGCACACCGATGAAATTTCCCTGGATATCGAATACGGGCGATCCGCTCTCGCCACCGTCCATCGCCAGGCTGGAGCGCCAGTAGGGAACGGCGAACTTGTGCTCGCCGTAGAAGAGATTTCGACCGGTAATCAGGCCCTGATTGGGCCCTGGCGACATCCCCAGCTTGCTGCCGATGGAAATGAGGGTCGAGCCGATGCGCACCTCGCCCGCCATCTCCTCCTTAAGCGAAATGGGGGTGAATCGTTCCGGCTTCTTCAGCAGACGGAGCAGGGCAAGATTGGTCTCGGGATCGCTCCCGATCTTTTCGGCGGCGAAGGACTCGTCTCCTCTCTCGACCCATATTTTTTCCGCCGAGGCGACGACGCTGGCCGCCACCACCACGTGGGCCTGCTCATCGATGAAAAACCCACTTCCCTCCAAAATCTGGGCGCTGTCGGACTTGAGGTCGGTGCATCCGGTCACCTGCACGACGGCGGAGCGCCGGTGCTCAAAAATGCCCACGGCCGGCTCTTCTGGTCGTGTGACGGAAATTCTTGGAGCGATTCCCTCTGCCGCAGCGGACGGAGAATCTGAGGGCAATGCCTTCTCCTTCGCCGAGGCGTAGCTGGAAGCTGTCGTCAAATGAAAGCTGGGGACTTCTGTCAATCGTGAAAGTTGAGGTTCCGTCAATCGTAGGAGCTGGGAGTTCGTCGAGCGTTTGGGCGAGGGCCCCGGGACGCTCGCTTCGCGAGCAAGCGGCTGAAGTGGCTTAAGCCACTTTAGCCGCTTAAGCCCTCTTTGAGGGCTGTCCCGGGGCCCAAAAAACGCCCCACTCATTTCAGTTTGATGACGACCTCTAATCCCCTCTTCTAACCGTGAAACGGAAATCGTTTGGGGGACTTCCTCCGATGCGCCTGACGGGGAAGCCGGGAGCAATGCCTTTTCCTCTGCCGAGGCGCAGCAAAGTCCCAAGGTGAGGACCTTTAGAACGCAAACCCTCCGGATGAAATGGCGCGGAGAAGAACTATGGGGCGTAAAGGAAACCACACCCTAGAAACAGGTGGCCGAGGAACCGAGCCCGGAACCAAGGCTTGGGGAGTGGCCGGAAAGGCGGTCACACACGTAGCGCGAAGCCCCTGGGTTCGGGCTCAGGACGTCCGTGCTGAGCGGCCTGACCGAGCGCGGGGAAGACAGGGTATCTCGCACATACTCTCGGGATAGAATGTGGTTAGGTCTGTCCCAGGAGGAGGAGGGGCCGAAGGGGCCCTGAGCCAGCGGCGAGCGGGGAGAAAAATTCAGGACGACGAGGGCCAGTCCCGCCGCCGCGAGCGAGAAAAAGGCCAGTCCTTGCTTTCGGTGACGAAGATTCTCCCGTAGTGCTTGTATCGGTGAGGGTCGGGCACAGAGCTCCTGCACACATCTTCGCTCCAGGCTCGCCTCGAAGCGTTCCCAGAAGTCCGGCGATGGTTTTTCGGCGGCTTTCAATTTTAACAGCTGCGACAGGCGCTCGTCGCTCATGGGCCTTGGGCGTCGCTGGAACGGATTTTTTCTCATTTTCTAGGCGTATTCCTTTAAAAATTCCTTCAACTGTTCCTTGGCGTAGTGCAGGCGAGAACGCACGGTTCCTTCGGAACATTTCAGCACCGCCGCGATTTCCGCGTGGCTCAGGTTCTCGATTTCGTAGAGGACAACCACCATCCGGTGCTTATCGGAGAGACGCTGCAGCGCCTCATTGAGCTTTTCCTGGAGTTCACTCAGATAGGCACTTTTGTCCGAAGCCTCCGTCGCCGAGATGTCGCGCCAGAAGCTTTCACCCAGGCCCTGTTCATCGATGGCCTGAACGCTGAAGAACTGCCGGCGCCTGTGCCGACGGATGTGCTCCAGAGTTTTGTTGACCCCGATGCGGTAGAGCCAACTGAAAAAGCTGGATTTTCCCCTGAAGGAGCCGATGCAGCGAAAGGCCTGGATGAAGATGTCCTGCGTCAGGTCAGCGGCGTCGGCCGCATTGGAGATCATGTGATAGACCAGGCCGTAGAGGCGTTCCCGGTAGCGCCGGACCAGGAGGTCAAAGGCGCAGCGATCCCCTTCCCGTACCCGGACGACCAGAGCCCACTCCTCATCCCGAAGCGCTTCTCGCTCTCCCAGCCCTTCCTGGGGAATGCCGATGGACTTCGATGCGAAGAACACGGAGAAGACCCTAGCGGCCTTTCGGCGAAGTTCAAGTTTAAAACGGAGCTCGTCCGCTGCTGGATTGACAGAGGCTTGCCGAACATTTAGCGTTGGCTCCTTCTTTTATGAAGATTGCCGTCGTCGGAGCCGGAGCCTGGGGAACTGCGGTGGGGATTCTGTGCGCCAGGGCGAAGCACCGGGTTACCCTCATCACGCAGTTCGCGGAGCAGGCGGTTATGCTGAAGAAGCTGGGGGAGAATGCGGAATTCTTGCCCGGGGTTCCGGTTCCGCCGGAAATCGAGGCCACGGCCGATTACGGCGCGCTGTCGGAGCAGGAGTGTATCTTTCTAGCCTGTCCGTCCAAGGCACTGCCGGAGGTCTGTCAGCAACTCACCGGTTGCTCTTTGGATGCGGAGAGCTGCTTCGTCTCCCTGTGCAAGGGCCTCCAGGCGGAGCGTTTGGCGTTGCCGTCCGATGTCTTTCACTCCTTTAATTTTCCGAATCCCTTCGCCGTCCTATCCGGCCCGACCCATGCCCGGGACGTGGCCCTCGGTCATCCGACGGCGGTGGTGGTGGCGGCGGAATCGGAGGATATGACCCGCCATCTCCAGCGGGAGCTGCGTTGGCCAACGGTACGCCTCTACCGCTCGCAGGATGTGCGGGGAGTGGAGTTGGCCGGCTGTCTGAAAAATGTCTACGCCATCGGCGCCGGGATGAACGACGGTCTGGGCTATGGGGAGAATGGGAAATGTGCCTATCTCAGCTGCGTCCTGCAGGAGATGACGGCGGTGGGCCAGGCTTTGGGCGGTAAGAAGAGGACATTTGCCGGCTTCAGCGGCCTAGGAGACCTCATGGCGACCTGCGGAGGGGCCTGGAGTCGCAACCGGCAGTTCGGTGAGGATTGGGTGAGGAACCAGCGCCCGCCGGCCGCGGCCATAACCGTCGAGGGCTATGTGGCGACGCAGTCCTTCCATTTGCTCTGCCAACAGAAGCAGATTCAGGCCCCCATTCTGGAGAGCATTTACGAGATCCTCTACAAAAAGCTTCCGGTTCTGACGGCCGTCGAGCGGATCCTCTCCCGCCATCCCTCCCAGGAGTAGATTCAGGGACATCACAGGAGTGGGGAAGCCGAGAACATCGGGATTCTTGAGGAATCGAACCATCTCGAGCTTCGTCCTTCGCCGTCTTTGCAAGCCACAAACCGCAGGTTTGTGGCTTGGGGCCCGCGGAGCGGGCGATTCCTTCGGAATCCAAAGACGGCGAAAGGAACAGAGGCGACGAGGCTTGAAAATCCTCCCCAGGAACCGGCTGAATTTCCCTCCAGGTTCCAACTGAACTTTCCCCCTCACGCCGCTCGGGTCTTGTGTTTTGCCAAACGCTGGGAATGATGGGGTTCCCGTGGAACTTCAAGGGATTTACGCCTGAAACTGGAATTGCGCATGAGACTTCGGGTACTGGCTGTGCTCTTGCTCCCGCCGCTGTCGCTGGCGGCGGCCCAGAGCTTTCTGTCGCTGCAGGCCCCCATCCGGAAATTTTTCCTGCCCCTGTTCGACCCGGAGGGCCACAGGCAGTGGGAGGTCGAGGGGAAGGAGGCCCGGATGAACAGCCTCGACCGCGTCGAGATCAGGGACATGAAGATGCGCCTATTCCTCCCCAACAAGGCGGAGACCTGGCAGGTGGAGAGCCCCTCGGCCTACGTCTTTCCCCGCAGTGCCGTGGTGGAGGGACGGGAACGGCTCTCGGTGCAGGGCCGCGGTTTCTCCGCCTCGGGCTGCGACTGGCAGTGGTTCGGCAAAAATCGCCACCTGCGGGTCCATCGGGAGGTGGAGGTTCATTTCGTCGATGCCCCAAACTCCCCGAACTCGGAACAACCATGATCAGCCTTACCGGCCTCATCCTTTTCGCCAGCTGCCGCCTGAGCTTTCCGGCCAAGACCGCTCCGGAGACGGGAGAGACGGAGGCATCGGCGGAAAAGCCTTCGGAAACCGTCATCCGCAGCGACGCGATGGAGATGCAGTCGCCGGAAGGGAGCGATACGGTCTTTCGGTTCACGGGCAATGTTCGGGTTGAGTCCGACAAGTTTCGGGCGAGCGCCCAGGCCCTCACCGCTCACCTGTCCGGCAATCCCATCGAGGAAAATCCAAAAGAAGGCGGCGTGGAAGCCAGTCCCCACCTGACCCGACTTCTGGCCGAAGGGAAGGTGCGGATTCAGGTGCAGCAGGAGGAGGGCGAGCGCCTCGGTTCGGCCGACAGGGTCGAGATCGATCCGCCCCACGAGCTCTTCATCCTCTCGGGCCATGCCCAGGTTGAGCAGAAGGGGAAGGGCACAGTGGCCGGGGAGCGCATCGTTCTCGATCGCCGGAAGAACTCCCTGAGCATCGGGGGCGATTTACCGGAAGGGGAAAATTTTCAGGCACCCTCGCCCCATCCTCATCTTTCACCGGAAGGGGAAGCATCCCAGACGCCTTCTTCTCCTCGCCCCCGTCTAAGGCTTGAACCCACGGCCATTCCGGAGGCCGTTCGGGCCGGAGCGAAGGCCGAGACCGCCGCTGGGGCGACCGGAGGGGAAGCTTCCGGCGTAGCAGCTGCTCCGTTGGGCCAAGGGGAATCCGTCGAGTCGGGGGTGGCCTCGCCAGAGGAAAGTCGCCCGGAGGGGGGAAGGAACGGGAAGGAAGCTTTTCCCTCTTTCCCTTTTCCTTCGGGAGAGCACCCGGAAGGGGGAAGAAATGAATCTTTTTCTCCTTTTTCTTCTCCTTTGGGAAAAGTGTCTCCGTTAGGGGAAACGGCCTCGCCGGCCCAATTGCTGGCACCCGAAGGGCGAGGGCTATTCGCCGCCGACGCGCCATGAATCGGGAAGAGGATACGACGGGCGAGCTGAGGGCCGTGGACATTGCCAAGAGCCATGGCCGGCGGGAGGTACTGCGGGGAGTCGACATCGAATTGCGCTCCGGTGAAATCGTGGGATTGCTGGGCCCGAACGGGGCCGGCAAGACCACCTCCTTCCACATCATCGTCGGGCTGCTCCGGCCGACGCGGGGCGAGGTTTTTCTCAACGGGACTCGCGTGACCTCCATGCCCATGTACCGCCGTGCCCGGCGGGGCATCGGCTACCTCCCGCAGGAGCCCTCCGTCTTCCGCCGGCTCAGCGTCGAGGACAATCTGCGCGCCGTTGCCGAGCACCTCTCGCTCACGAAGGCGGAGCAGCGGGAGCGCATCGAGACCCTGCTGGAAGACCTGGGCCTGACGGCACTGCGGAAGCAGGAGGCTGTCACCCTGAGCGGCGGGGAACGGCGACGCCTAGAGATCGCCCGGGCCCTCGTCCCCCAACCGCGCTTCATCCTCATGGACGAGCCCTTCAGCGGCGTCGACCCCATCAACGTCGCCGACCTGCAGCGGATGATCCTCGCCCTTCGGGAGCGCACCATCGGCATCCTCATCACCGACCACAACGTGCGCGAGACCCTGAGCATCGTCGACAGGGCCTACCTCATCCACGACGGCCGCGTTCTCTGCCGCGGCGATCGTCAAGCGCTCCTGAATGATCCCCAGAGCCGAAAGTTCTACCTCGGGGAGCATTTTAGCCTCTAGCCTATGTCCCTGCCTCCGAACTCCGTCGTCGAACGCCTCGCCTTGCTGAAGCTGGTCGTCATCGATATTCGTGTTCTCTGTGACGCGGAGCATCCCCTGTCCCTCGGGCCCGCCATGACCCAAAGGGGAGAATTCATCTATATCCCGGACCGAGATGCCGATGGGGATACGACGGCCCTGAACTTTCGAACCGGCGACGGCTTCACCGTTCGGAATCTCTTTCAGGGCGTCCTGCGGCTGCCGGTGCTGGTGCTTTCGGCCGATGCGCGGGACGAGCCGATTTATCGCCGGCGCTGCGACGCCATGCGCGTGACCGAGCTCTTCTGCGGCGTCGGGGACAAAAATGCCTTTCTTCAAAAATATGCCCAGACCCATGGTCTCGCGCTGCGGGAGGTTTTGCTCTTCGACAAAAATCTCTCCCCGAATAATCCAAGGGATTGTCAGCTGGCCGCTTCCGTTGGCCTTTTGGTCGGCCCGCCGGGATTCGCCTTTCATCCCCAGGTGCCCCACGTGGCCATCGCGCCGGAACCCCACGGCTATGTGCGGGGCTTCAGCAGCCGCTACCTCGAATCGACGGGCCCCGTTCTGGCCTACCACGACCAGACCCGGGAGGGCAAGGCACAGCTGGCCCCCGAGCTTCTCTCCAGCCCTGGGCCGATTCGGGCGCTGGTGCTGGACATCGACGGCAGCTGCACCGATGGGTGCCGGATTTTTTCCCGAGATGGCCGCGAGTGGAAGCGGTTCTGCCAAAGAGACCTTCAGGCCCTGCGCCATTGGGTCGCGACGGGCAAGACCCTGTGCTTCCTCACCGGCGAGGACAATCCGGTCGTCGTCCGCTGGGCCGAGGCCTGTGGGGTGAATCCGGAAAAAAACCTGATCCAGGGAGCGTCCCACCAGAAGGTTCAACACCTGCAGCGCCTGGCGACGCAGTTCCGGCTGAAGCTCGGCGAAATCGCCTACATGGGCGATGATACGAATGACCTGGGCGTTCTGGAGCTCCTCTCCGAGCAGAACGGTTTCGCCGCCTGTCCACAAAATGCCGTCCCGCAGGTTCTCCGGATTCCCCAAATCCATCCTCTGTCCTCCTATGGCGGGAATGGCGCCTGTGCGGAGCTCATCGC
>JAITKE010000038.1 GCA_031278595.1 Puniceicoccales bacterium | reverse complement strand
TTGCGAAAACCATCGAAGAGGTTCCATTGCAGGGCCACGGTGGCATTGTACTGCCGGTGACTGCCGGGCACGTGCCGAAATTTTCTCAGCGAACCCGTGAACCCGGCCACCAGCTCCGGCCACAGGCTTTTCTCCTTCGCCCTCAGGGCCGCTTCCTTAGAGGCCAGCAGACCCTGGGCCGCCACCAGGTCTTACCGCTCCTCCACCGGCCGCTCCATCCAGCTCTCGAAGCCGGAGAACAATTCCTCCCACGCGATGTTCTTCCTCGGCAGGGGCAGAATATCGACGTCAGCAGAAACAGACCGGCCGCAGATGGCCGACAATTCCGCCCGCGCGGCCTCGACGCCGGCCCTCGTCTGCTCCAGGCGAAAACGCGCCTGCCAGGCGGAGGCCTCGGCCCTCAAATCCTCCTGCCGATTCGCCAGACCCGACTGGTAACGCCTGGCCACCGCCGCCCGCAGCCGCTCGGCATCCCGGAGATTTTCCTCCTCCGCCTCCACGGCCGCTTTGGCCGAATCCAGCCGGCAGTAGGCGCACTGGGCACGGTGTACTACGGTCTGCAATCCACGGGCATACTGGTGCCGCGAGGCCTCCAGAGCCTCCGTCACGGCCCGCACCGACGCCTCGTCTTTCCCGAACTGAAACAGCGAATACATCAGCTCCAGCTGGGGATAGAAAACCGTCTGCCGCTGCTGCCGGGCGACCTCGCCGCTGACGACCGGCTGCTCCGCCTCGGCGGCCCAGATCCCCGCCCTCAGCTGCGGATAGAATGCGCTCCGGGCCTTTCCCCGCTGGGCGGCCAGCGAGCGCGAACGGGCCCACAGCTTCCGGGTCGAAGGATGGTAGCTCAGAGCCTGGTCGACCACATCGTAGATACTCCAAAGACCGGTTCCGCCATCGGGGAAATCCCGGTTTCCGCTTCCTCCTTCCGGAACCGCACCCATCCCCTCCGCCGGACACTCCGGAAGAACAGAATGATGCTCACCCGAAGAAACGGGATAATGCTCGCCCGCCGGACCCGGCAGCGGGGGCAGGAAACGCACCGCGGGAGGACAGGTCCTCGGGACATCCTCCTTAAATTCCCGATGGGTACAGGCGCTGAGGCACAGGGCCGTCGCGAGATAAGCTCCGGAAAAACGGTACCGACTTTCATTTCCCGCCATAGAACGCCTTGGGTGGAGGGTATTCTTCAGCGGTGATAGATCAAGCCTTTTAAAAACGGGCCCTTCGCAGGCTCTTGTTCAAGGGCCCCCTGTCCTCCCTGCGCGACGGCCCGTTGACGCGCGGCTGCGCCGCGCGCCAACCACGGTCCCCGGAGGGGGCGCTCCGCGCCCCCTCCGGGGACCGCCTTGGCTCCGCCAAGGGGCCGTCGCGCCACCGCACCCCGATCTTCGCTCAGGATGGCGAATGCTGCTCCCTTTCCCGTCGCCGTTCACGACCCCGGTCGAAACCCTGTCCCATGGCCTCCTCGAAGCTTTCCTCGGAATGGTCGTGCACCTGAACCTCGATATCCCTCATCCCCTCCAGGCGTCGCAGGAGGTATTCCTGCAGAACCACTTGATTCTGCGTCAGAAAGGCCACGGCTTCCCCGGACTTGGAGAGGAAATCGACGGTTAGGAACTGGCCCTCTCTCGAAATCCTCAGCTCGGTTCCCGGCAGAACGCGCTCCTGCAATTGGACAAAAACCTCCGATTTCGCGCCCGTGGCTTCGCGGACAAAAATCTGGCGGGCGACGAGGTCTCCGATCTCGACAAGGGTCTGTTGGGCAGAGATCTGCGTGGCGGGCACGGGGTTCGCCATCGCTTCAACGCCAGCCAGAATAGCCTCTCCGCTCACCGGCACAGTCGTATCCAAGCGCGAGTCCAACTCCAAGTCCAAAGACCTTCCCAACTCGCCCTCATCTGAAGCGCCCCACAGCTCCGAAAAGGATTCCGATTCCCCCGGCTCCAACGGCACCCACTCCGCTCCCGGGTGCGCTGCATCCGCATACCCCCGCTCGGGACGGGCGGCCTGATGAGCCCTGTCACTCCTTTCGACTACGGCAACCGGCCCATTGCTTACTCCGGCGGCCAACCTCTCCCCTCGAGAGTCCGCAGCGCTCATGGGAATACCGGATGGGCGCTGGGTCTCCGACGGTGCTTCCGGCGTTACTGCCTTTGGATGTGGAACAACCGCCGCCGGCTCCGCCCTACTAGGGAGTGCGTGGCCAACGACGGGCTGCTCCCTAGCCGAAGGCCCAGCTGGCCGCGGAAAGGTCGTCGATGCGGGGGGCAAGACCATTTCTCGGCGAGGTGCCATTGACTCCGCCCTATGGGGTGCATCACCAACGAAGGGATATTCTCTGGCCAAAGGCCCGGTCGACCGCGGGGATACCGTCGATTCAGAAGACAGCGCCGATGCGGAGGGCACGGGCGTTTCTCGGCGAGGTGCCGCTGGCGGCTCCGCCGTGGCCGCTGGCGGTTTGTCTATGGCCGACTCCTGACGCATGGCCCTTGGGACATACGCTTTTGGCAGAGCGTCTTGAAATTCTACTCGAACGCCGGCTCTCTCGCCGCTCTCCTGGGAAGTTCTTTTCTTCGGGGAGACCGCCCCTGGCTCCGCCGGAGTGGTGGCTCTCCAGGAGTCGGGAAGAGTAAGGTCGGAGACCTCTGAATCCGCTGAAAAACCATCCACCTCGGGTCCGAAGGGATGGGATTCGAAAGTCGGCACCGTTCTGTCCGTTTCCGGAGGAGATTTTAGGCCCGAAGACGGGAACGGAACATCGGAAACCTGGGCTCCAAATCCCTCCGGAGCCTCTCGGTCCAGGGTTTTTCTTCGAACGGCTCTGCCCTTCACCAAGCCTTCGAAGCGCGCCACATCCGCCGGACTGACCTCCGACTTCATAGGCCCCGATACCTTGCTCGGCGGAGCGGTGACCGCCGTTGGAAGAACCACCTCTTTCGGCGGAACCATCGTCGCATTTACTTCATTTCCCATCGCATTACCTCCATGGCTGTTCTGATTGTTTTTATTATTTTTTTACCCTAAAATCTTCCATTTCCAGGTCCGCCTGAAATTCCTCCTCCTTGTGCACCTCCGCGACCCAGGTCTCCTTATGGGCCTCGATTTTCTCGATGTTGCGGTTGGCCATGGCAAGAGCCTCTTTGCAGTGCTCGATGTGCTCCTCGGCCTTCCGGCACTCCTCCTGGGCGTTCTCGACCCGCTTCTCGTGCTCCAGCAGAGAGGCCTTCAGTGCCTTGACCGCTTCGTGCAGGTCGTCGATGTTCCGACGCCGGACGCTCTGCTTGAGGATCTCCGCGTAGAGGCGTTCGGTTTCCTCCCGGACGAAAACCCGATAGTCCTCCAGCTCCTGCAGGGTCTTTTGGAGGATCTTCTGGGCTTCGACCAGCAGACGGCGGGCCTGAACGACGTCCTTCTCGGCCTTATCCTTGCGGATGTGGCGCACCTTGAGCAAATCCCCCAATGCGTATTTTGCCATGGCTACTATAAACCCACCACCTGCCGGAGCTTCTGGATCGTTCCCTCGAAGCTATCCTTGTCGTGAAGGCCCTGCTTGAGGAAATTGTTCACGGCATCGATGCGGGAAATCGCCTCGTCGGTCGCCGCATCGGCGCCCTTTTTATACTCTCCGATGCGCACCAGCAATTCCACCTCGTTGTACTTCGCCAAAATATTGCGCAGTTTGCCCGCCGCTTCCCGATGCTCCTTGCTCACGATGGCAGTCATGCAGCGGCTGATGCTCAGGAGCACGTCGATGGCCGGATAGTGATTGGCCGAGGCCAGTTTTCGGGAGAGAATAATGTGGCCGTCCAGGATGGAGCGGGTCTCGTCCGCCACCGGTTCCGTCATGTCGTCGCCCTCGACGAGTACGGTGTAGAGCGCCGTAATCGAGCCCTTTTCCGACTGCCCGGCCCGCTCCATCAGGCGCGGCAGGGTGGAGAAAACCGATGGTGGAAAGCCCCGGCGGGTGGGCGGCTCACCGGCGGCCAGACCGATTTCCCGCTGGGCCCGCGCGAAACGGGTCACCGAATCCATCAGCAGCAAGACCCGCTTGCCCTGGTCGCGAAAGTACTCCGCCACGGCCGTCGCCACGTAGGCGGCCTTGAGGCGCTCCATCGACGAGCGGTCGGAGGTCGAGATGACCAGCACCGAGCGCTTCATCCCCTCTTCGCCGAGGTCTTTTTCGATGAACTCCCGCACTTCTCGGCCGCGCTCACCGATCAGGGCCAGCACATTGATCTCCGCCTCCGTGTTGCGGATGATCTGGCTCAGCAGCGTGCTCTTACCCCCGCCGGCCGCCGCAAAAATTCCCATGCGCTGGCCCTCCCCGCAGGTCAAAAGACCGTCGAGGGAACGGACGCCCAACGACAGCGGCTTACTGATGGGCGCGCGCATCATGGCGTTGGGCGGATCCCGATAGACCGGACAGAAGCCCGCCGGCGTCAACGTCCCTTTGGTCTTCTCATCCAACGGGCGACCCAGACCATCCAGGACGCGCCCCCGCATGTCGTCGCAGACCGGCACCATGTGGACACGGCCACTGGGAATGACCTCGGTGGAGGAGGAGATTCCCAGCAACTCCCCCAGAGGGGTCAGCAGCGCGGCTTCTTTCTCGAAGCCGACCACCTCCGACATCAGCTCCCAGTGATCCCATGGGTTGCGCAGGAAGCAGAGCTCGCCGACCTTCACCCCCGGAACCGCCGCCTTGATGATCGTCCCCACGACCTGCAGCACGCGGCCCTTGACCTGGATCATCTTCGCCTCTTCGATGTTCTGGGCCAGGCGCTTGAAAATATCGTTGTAAGCCGCATCCATGACGTTCTACTCTACTATCTTTTTCTCCATGGCTTCCTTAATGGCCTCCAGCTGGATCTTCAGGCTCGCATCGATGACCCCGTACTCGGTTTCGAGAAGGCAGGTGCCGGAGGGCAGCTGGGAATCCGCGATGATGTCCAGGTACTTCACTTCGCCGTTGACGCGCAGGATTTCGTCCAGCCGCTCCCGCACCGCGCCGGCTTCCGAAGCCGCGACCTTCAGCGTCGCCTGCTTCTGGCCCCGCACCGCCTTCAGCGCATTTTTGACGACTTTGACAATGACCTCGCCCTCGTCCATCTCCCCCAAAATGCGCTCCAGCGCCCGCACCGCCACTTGGCCCATGCCCTGCTCCAGCTGGGCCCAGTCCTCCTCCTGCTTGCGGGCCAGTTCCACCAGCTTCTGGGCCACTTCTTTCTTGGCATTGGCCAGACCTTCCGCATGTCCACGCGACTCCTCCTCCTTAAACCGCTGAGCGGCTTTTTTCCCCATCTCCTCGCAGTTCTCCTTCGCCTTCTGGAGCAGCTGCTCGCTCATCCGGTTGACCTCGTGCAGGACGCGCTGGGCCTCCGCGTTCGCCTCGGCCACCACCCGCTGCGATTCGGCATAGGCATGTTCCAATGCCTTCTGGATGGAGACCATCGTGGCGAATTCGCTCAGGGGCAAGACCTTCTGGTCGGGGACGATGCAAAATCGGGATGCTTTGATCTCTAACATGGGCTCTTTTCTCCTCTATCCGGCCATCTTAAGTGACAAGACTTTCTCCAGGATGATCTCGGCCATTCCCTCGCAGGACTTGCGCTCCTCCGGCGAAGGTTTGTGGGAAAAGTCCCAGGCATACTCCCGGGGAAATTGCAGGACAAAGCGATCCAGGAGCGCCGCCGGGGCATCGGCCAGCAGGGATTCCAGCACCCACTTCCCCTTCTGCCGAATGCGTTCCGGTAGGGAAGGGTTTTCTCGAATCGCTTCGGGAAAAGGCGGAACGGTCCGCTTTGCCAGAACCGGCACTCGATGCAGGACGAAATGGTAGACCGCCTCGCCGATACCCTGCTTTAGGGCGGCCACTTCGCTGCCCAGAATGACGCGTGCTACGGCCTCCGATTCGCAGTAGGCACCGAGGTAGAGCTGTAAATTCTCTATTTTCTCCGCTCCGATGAAGGCGAGATTCCAGCGCGATTCCAAACCCTTGGGAATCGCCTCGTTCCGGAGCCCCAGGTGCTCCCACAGCCAGGTCTCAATCCTTTCCTTCGTGCGCTGGGCGGAGCGCAGGAGGCGATACAGGCCCGGCGTCAGGCCCTCCGGAAAGCGCGTGGGATGCAACCAACGCTCCAGCTGAAACGAGCGCTGGTAGTCCTCCAGCATCGCCGCCACATCATAGCCCCCAGTCCCATCCATCCTTTTCCCTCCGATCTCCAGCCGTTCTCAAAAGCAGCCTCAGGTCTTAATTTTGTGCGACGGCCCGTTGCCGCGCGGCTGCGCCGCGCGCCAACCACGGCCCCTGCGGGGCGCTCCGCGCCCCGCAGGGGCCGCCTTGGATTTGCCATGGGGCCGTCGCACCACCCAATCCATCCCCGTTCATCGACACTTCCCTCTCCCCATCCAGCCTTTCACAGCATCACTGGCCCTCGCCGGTGTTTTCCGGCAAAGCGACCGCCTCCACCTTTTTCTCCGGAGCCGAAGCCTCTCCCGAGGCGGATTTCCTCTTGGCCAACCGGCGCCAGATCACCAGGAGACCGACCAGCAAAAGCCCCAGCAGAGCGCCCAGGGCGGAAAGGAGGATGATCAGGCGTCCCCGGGCATCCGGCGCCATTTCCATCCCGAAGAAACTCACCGTACTGCCCGTCGCCCTATCCTGCGAAAAGGCCATCGAAAAGCTCGCCGGAAACAGGGCCACCGACACACGGTCGTATTCCAGGCCCTCGATGCTATTGGTCACGAGGTACTTGATCTCCCGTACGTAGTCCTCCACATTGGTATCCGGCCGGTAGGTGATGCAGACCGCCGCCGAAGAGGGCACCACGACCTCCGTGTAGGGATCATTCTCCGGCAGCACCAGATGGACTCTAGCCGACAGAACCCCCGGGATGTTGCAGAGTGTGGCGGCGATGTCCTCGCTGAGGGCATACATGAAGCGCGCCCGTTCCTCCAGAGGGGAGGAGACGAGGCCCGCCTTGGCAAAGACCTGCCCGAGGGTCTGGTACTTCCCTTTGGGATAGCCATGCGCATTCAGTAGATCGACCGACTTTGCGAAATCCTTCGTCGTCACCTTGACGATGAAAGTGCCCTCCGCTCCCGCCGATTTTTGGGAGAGGACGGCCTGCTGCGACAGTAGGGAAATGATCTCATTGGCCTCCTTTTCCGGCAGTCCATTGTAGAGATCGACCTTGCTGCACCCGACCAATCCCAGCAGGGATAGTAGCAGGAACCATCTGGGCCTCCATCCGTTTTCCATCACACTCTCCATCTTCATAAAATTAATCCATCCCATCCAGACCCTAGCCCTGATTGCGGAATAGTGTCTGCAGCGACTGGCTGCCCTTGTCCGACACCTTGGTCGAAAATTCCAGCGTGATGTTCAGCTGCATCAGATCCATCTGTATCTGCAGAAACTGGGTCGTTCCCATGCCCTCCATACCGCCGGCCATCACCCGTTTGACATGATCAATGGTCTCGCGAAAGGCCGTGCGGACGTCCTGTGCTCCGTTGACCACCGTATTCCCGAACTGGTTGATGGGCGCACCTGACTGAACGCCGTGAACGCCGCGCGTCGGGTCCGCCGGCGAACCTCCCTGAAATACCTGGCTGTTGAGCTGCAAAATATCCGGCGCCGTCGGCGTCGTCCCCGCCAGAAAGCTGTCGAAGCGTTGAGAGGTAGAAACCCCACTTTGGGCCCCATTCAACGCCATACCACCCACTAATGCATCCATTCCGTCCTCCTGTCGTTATTGTTCTCCAATGGACGGATAAAAACTCAGCGCTTCCCCCATCCTTCATCCTGTTTTTTTAAAATTTCCTTCGCGATCTGCACCGCTTCCGCCGTCCCATCCTCCTCGATCACCTGATTCAGAAAATACTCGGCCATCCCGCGGGAACCGACCCGACTGAGGATCAGCCCCAGAAAGGCCTTGGCCAAATCGCTCTTCGGATTGAGGACCAGCGCCCGTTTCGCCAGCATTTCGAAGGCCTCCGAGAGCTGTCCCAGGGAGATCTTCGCAATCGCGTAGGCGATCCAGGGGGATTCACTCCCAGGTCGAACGGCGATAATCCCCTCGAAAATGGCCTCCGCCCGCTGCTGCCAGCCGCAGCCCGCAGCCACATGGCCGATTTCCGTCAGAGTCTGCAAGAGGTCCAACGAGATAGACTCCCATTGAGCCGCCGGCGGCGTTGTCCGCTCCACCAGCGGCTGGCGCAATTCCATAGTAAAACCCAAAGCGTTCAACGGATATTCTGCGTGACCTTGGCCATACCATCACCGATGCAGCGCATAAGTCCCGTCATCGTGGCGACCAGAGTACTCCAGTTCTGCACATTCATCTGCAGTTCCAGCAGCGTCCCCTGATCGATGCTCTTGGAATCCTTTCCCTTGATGGCGTCGATCGCCGTTCTCATGTTTTCCTCGAACGCCCTGATCTGCGTCGCGCCGTAGGTGGCGATGTTCTCGACACTGAACGCCGCACCCTCCATTTCCTCTAACGTACCTAAGTTTCCTGCTGATTCTGACATATCTCACCTTTCTGTTGTTGTGTTATTGGTTGTTTTCTAAAAAAGCCTTAGCGGTAGCACCCAACGACCTCCAGGGCACTGTCGAGGGCCTGCTTAAACGCATTCCAGGCCTTGTACTCCTCCGGCGAAAGCCCGCTGCTCATGAGATTGCTCAGCTCGCCGCGCTTCTGGAGAATTTTATCCAGGAGCTGTTTGCGATAGGCCTCCCCCTCTTTTTCGTCGAGCAGCTTGCGCTCCAGCGCCATCATCGTGATGCGTTTTCCCATTCCCTCTTCCATATCAATACTCCCCCTTCCTCAATACGACCTCGTTACCCGCCCGCGACAGGGTAATCAATTCGGGCTCTATTTTATCCACCACATAGCCGTTCGGCAAATCCGAACCTTCGAAATATTTTTTCCCATTTCTCAGCTCGATGCGGCTCAGCCCGCCCTCCTTCGTCACGACGCTCAGGACTTCCGCTTCGAAGTAGTGCCGGGGGGCATTCCCATCCGCTCCGCTCTCGGCGATCGCCATCGTAACGAAAAACTGCAGGGGAACGGCCTCCGTGAAGATTTTCTGCAGCTCCGTCCGCGCATCCTCCCAACGGGACTTCTCGCTCTGGGCGATCGTCCCGCTCACGACGACGTTTTCCTCCTTCGGGAAAATCCCCACCGAGTTGCTCAGCTTGTACTTCGTCAAAATGATCCGTCCCGTCGTCAACGCTTTTATCGAAGTGGTGACTCGATCCTGAAGATCTTTCAGCCCCGCCACTTCTCCCAAAAGGTGCGTTCTTATCTTTTCCCACTGATCTGCGCCGAAAACATAGCCCTCGACGACAAAGTTGCCGGGCTGCGTTTCCCGCAACTTGACCTTTATTTTGGCCGCCACAAAAACATCACTGCCCTGCTGAAGGATTCTCTCCGTGCTGTAGACCTTCATCTGGACGCTGCGGTCGACGGCGAAAATCTTATCCTTCAGGGCCGCCAAATCGGCATTGGTCGGCACATAACCCTTGAGGGAAAGTTTTCCCCCCTTACCCGCCTTGATGCGCACCTCGTCCTTCCAGCCCAGTAGCTCCAGCTCCGAGCGGATGAGGCGCTGAACGGAAGCCAATGTCGCCGCCCCCTTCGCCGTTTTGGAGGGGGTGACCGAGGCATAGACGACCAGAGCGACGAGCAGGAGGGAGAACAATCCCAACAGGGCGATCCCCAGCCGGGAAGCTTTGCGGCGGGGCTTCGCCTCCGCCTGGGACGCCGCCGAAGTCTCTTCGGCCGAAGCGTCCGGCTTCTCCTCCTTCGCCTCTTCGGCCGATTCCGTCAGCAGCGGCGCATCGTTCAGGGAAATCTCCGGCCACTGCTCCTGCGAAGGGCCGAAGATGAAGTGCGTCGTCCCAACGGTGATGAACTGGAAAATTTTCACCAGCACGTCCTCCTTCACGATGTGACCGTCGACGAAGACCTTGCCGGCAATGGGGTGAACCCAGACCTCTTCTCCCTTGAGGAGGAAGCTGAAGTGCTGGGGCTGCAGAAGACTGTCCGCCAAAATGAGATCGCAATCCTGCGAAGACCCAACGACCAAGGGAGCGTTGAGATCCACTTCAACGCCCTGATGGGGCCCCGACAACACCTTAAGCGTATAAGCCATCCTACCCAAGCCAACCCAGTGAAGAGTCTATCAACAAACTGGAGGAGTGCAAGTAAAAGAATTTCTTATCTTCATCATTAGAGTTTTATTGTCAAAAAGGGTCTTTTCGCTTAGCTTCTGGAGCGGAGGAGATGTGGATCGGGTTTTAGGTCACCAGGAAGGGCAGGCGGTTTCCACCGCCGCTGTGGGCACGTCCGGCGTTTACCGCGGCCATGTGGTCACTGTCCATCCCGATTCCCCCTCGCCCATCGCCAATGCCAAGAACTTTACGGACTTCGTGGCGGCTCAGATCCGCCGACCGCTCCACCAGCAGCACTTCGAGAGCACCCACAAGGTTAAGCGCAAGGAAAAGCTGCTCCAGGAGGCCTCCCAGCGCCTGGGTGGCACCCAGGACATAGCGAAGTACAAGGCCTTTGGCTTGCAGCTGCAGCGGCTCCAGCAGCAGGCCCGCGACCAGGGTAGTTTCGGAGAACATTTTAGTCGGCAGCCCACGTTCAACGGCGAAACCCTCTCGGCGCTCATCCTACGGCAGGTCTCCAAGGAATTCGGCGAGGTCACGGAGCAGGACAATGCCCTGCAGTACGCCCTGGAGGCCGAGAAACTGGAATACGAATCCCAGAGCCAGGAACACCAACAGCTCGAGAAGTCGCTCCTGAAGCTCGATGGGCGGAAAGACCCGTCCGCCGCCCAGCGGCGGGGTGAGCTATCCGAGCACCAGAAGGCCCTCAAGTCCAGCATGCTGGCCTCGTCCCTCTTCCAGAAGGAAATCGGCACGGCCCTCGACAAGCTGCGCAAGGCCCATGGGCAGGAGATCAAGGACGGCTACAACCTCATTCCCAAGGCGGCGGAATTGCTCAGGGCCCAGAAGGGCAGCGATGCCGAAGCGATAGCCCTGGCCACGGCCTATCGGGAAAAGGCGCTGAAGATGAAAAACCCTTACGACGTGCTGGAACATTTTTTCAAGGAAGGGGAGCACAAGCGGAAGCGCTTTCAGGATTACATCGCCCTGATGATCGAGCTGCTGGGGGAGGACATCCAGTCGGCCAATCCTTCACGCTCCACGGAGGAACTGCTCGCCGTCCGCGATGGCCTATTCCGGATGGAGATCACCGGCCAGATCCACGACGACATGGGCGCGCTGGAACAATTGATCCGCAAGAGCTTTCGGCCCGAGGTGGAGGAATCCTTCAAGCTCGAGGAGCAGCTCGCCGCCACCCGGGAATTCGTCAAATCCACCCACAGCAATTCCATTCCCCAGACGCAGATGCAACACCTCAGCGACCTGTTTGCCGTCGACACGGCTCAGGTGCATCAGGAGATCTATTTCCTGCACCACACTCTGGATGCCATCCGCCGGCTTCCCATGAAATACTTCAGCGATCCCCAGGTCCGCATCCAACTGATCGATTCCGTCCAGGCGCACCTGGATGCCAAAATCCTCCAGGAGGAAGAGGAGACGGAGATGATCGAATGAGGCAAACCGAAAGGACCATTAAGATTTCTTAATCAAATGAGAACAATCGGAGGAATCATGAACCTTTTTGGAAGAAACATTTTTGGAAGAACCCTGAACCTTTTTTAACCAAATGAGATAGACCGGCAGAACCATTAAGTTTTTTTAATCATGCTCGATTCCGTTCAGACCACCGTGAAAATTTTCGGCGAACGCATGGGCTGTCCCGGCCTGGAGCTGAATACCCAGGGCGTCCTGCACCTCAGCATCGAGGGTTTCGGCGAACTATTCATCGACGACAAAGAAGCCGTTTTCATCACCCTATTCCGGCATTACGATTTCCTCTCGTCGGAACGCCTGCTGGCGGCGCT
>JAITKE010000102.1 GCA_031278595.1 Puniceicoccales bacterium | reverse complement strand
AAGCCGCCGTCAGCTCCGAGACGACAAAGGCGGGTATGAGGATGAGCAGATGCTCCTTGCTGAGCCCCTCCTGGGCCTCCGGCGGCCACATCCGCTTGGCCATGTTCATGAAAAAAACCGAACCGCTCTCCTTCGTATGCTTGCTGAGGAACTTCCTCAGCGGCACGACGGCCTTCTGCGCCACCGGCGCGATTTCCTGCAGGGACGAATCTTTGAAATTCACCCCCTCGACGATGCTGAATGTCTCCCGCACGACCGGATACATCACGTAGATGGTCAGCATGATGGCCATGCCATTGAGCACCATGTTCGGCGGCACCTGCTGCACCCCCAGCGCATTCCGGATCAGGCTCAGGACGACGGCGATTTTGACGAAAGACGATACCAGCAGGAGGATGAAGGGGGCCAGCGACAGCGCGATCAGAATGGCGATGATCGCAATCGGATCCATGGTCAGCCCCTCCAGCATGGTATCCTCCGTTTACACCGCCATTTTGAAGGGGGTTTAGTAAATTTCCGTCACCCGAACCCCGATCCGACCCTCGATGTTCAGCAGACTGCCCTTGCCGATCAACTGGCCATTGGCGCAGATGTCGACCGAGGCGTCCATGGGATTCCCGCCCTCGAAGAGGAAGCCCTCCTGCAGGCTCTCCAAATCCCCCAGGCGGATCGACTGGTGCCCCACCTCAAACGTGAGCCGAATGGGCATCTGGGCCACCGAAGCCCTCGTTCCCTTGCGGTACTCGGCGTGGAGAAAGGCTTCGGGGATCCGCACCTCCGTCGCCTCGGCCGGCTTGACGTGAGCCGCATCGGCTGTCGGGGCTTTCGAATTCCTATCCTCTGCCGGCAATTCCGCCGGCATCTCCTGCTCAACGGCCGCTGGAGTTTTCTCCACTTCGGGAGATGGGGAATTTTCTTCACCCGCATCGGGACTCAGGGCCTCATCGCTCCCCTCTTCTCCGTCGATGGCCTCTGCACCTCCTTCCCCCTCCTGGCCTTCGACGCTCTCCTCGACATTCTCCTCCTCATCGGCTCCTTCTTCACCGCTTTCCCCGGGCAGGAAATCCTCTGTTTCTGTCAGTTCCTCATCGCCTTCTTCTTCACCATCTTCTTCCGGAAGAGAATCCCCCGGCTCCGTCAGCTCCTCATCGGCTTCCTCGGAAGCCTCCTCGTCCCACTCCTCATCCTTCTCTTCCTCCGTAGACTCCGTCTCCTCCGGCTCATCCAGCTCCAGATCTTCGTTATCGGTGAGTAGGTTTTCTCTTTCATCAGCCATAGCTCTCATCCTTAAAGTTTCACTTTTTCCACACGAAATCCCTCTTCACAGGGAAGTACCTGTACCTGAAAGGGTCCCAGTCCACGCAGGGACGAAGCGGTTCCGGGCGCCAGGGCATAGTGGTCGAGCAGGATGAGGTCTTCCTCCTGCAGCTTCTCGTAGGCTTCCCTCGACAGCTCCGTGGAGCCCAGATCCAGGGTATAATCCACCCGCAGATCCTCGTACTTTCTCAAAGGTAGGGCGGGTTGATGTTTCCACAGATCCTGAAGCTTCGCCTCCAGGACCGGATCTTCCATCTGCCAACAGCCGAAAAAATTCCTCCCTTCGGCGGGCATAAAGGCGCGAAAGCCGACGGTCTCGGCCGAAAATTCCGGAGCGCAGACTTTCTCCTCGACCGATCGGAGCGAAATTTTGGCCCCCAGGAGGGATTCCAGCGCATTCAGGAGCGGCGACAACGCCGCCTCCCAAAAAAGTAGTTGCAGCTCTCGGGGCAGTATCCGCCAACTGACCTCCTGGAACTGCGTCTCTAAATCAGACAAGACCGGAAATGGCGAGAGATAGACCCTAAACTCCTTACCCTGCAGCTCCAGAGACCAGAGCGAGCACTCGCCTTCGATCCCGGGCTGGGGGAGACACGTCAGCCACAGCTCCCGTCCGACCACAGAGGATTTCAGCACCCGCCGCCGACCGTAGAATGCGTTCCATCGCTCCCACTGAGCCTTCGACATCTCCTCCAGCTCAAGAAGCTCCATATCCCTCATCCTTCACACCGCAGCATCTTGATTCTTTGGCAGTTCTTCACAAGCGAAAAGTGCACTGCGCCTAAAAATTGCGAAGCTGGCTGGCTTTGCAAGGGAAAATGGCTTCTGCCATTTGTCCCTTGCGGCCCGCGCAGCGGGCCCGATGCCGGAGGCATCGAAAGCCAGCCAGCAGAGGAAAATGGGACTCAGGATTGGGCCATCGCCCGCAGAAGGCTTTGAAAATCCTCGGCGTGGAAATCGTAGGGCTTGCCGCCGCGGATGCGCGCGAACTCGATGCAGCCCAAGGCCTTTCCCCGCTTCTCGTCATAGCCCACGACGCCGGAGCGGTGGTGGGATGCGGCCTCAATGGCCGAGGCGACGCACTCGCGGATCAGGCGCAAATCCTCCGTATTGGCGGCCGAGGAACGCGCAAAATAGCCGCTCTTCTGCACCAATACCTTTTCGGCCCCCAGCTGCTTTCCCAATTGGGAGGCCAGGTATTGTCCGGACTGAACCCTGTCCAGGCGCACGTGGCCGAAGGCATCCCGCTCCACGGATTCCCCCCGCGACTCCATCTCCTTCACGATGGCCTCAACACCGGCTCCTTCGCTGATGAAGACGTTCACATTGCCCACTTTTTCCATGACCTCGGTGAGCCGTGAGGCCTCTTTTTCGATGTCCAGCTCCCTCTCCGGGATATAGACCGCATGGAGCTGGCGCGATTCCCGGCGCAGTCCGATGTCCGGGAGCCATTCACTCTTCTCCAGGCGGCGGTGATAGGCCAGGGCGGTGGCGGCCGTCAGCCAGCCGCAGTGGCGGCCCATCACCTCATGGATGAGGAGCATGCGGGGACTGGCGCTGGCCTCGGAGACGATGTGTTCGAAAAAGACAGCACCCGCCTCGGCGGCCGTCACCGCCCCCAGGCTTTGGGCGATGGGATAGACGTCGTTGTCCACCGTTTTCGGCAGGCCCATCACGGTCAGGTCGTAATGGTGCTCCTTCAGATAACGGGCCAAGTCGCCGGCGGCGGTGTTGGTGTCATCACCTCCAATGGTGTGGAGCACCGTCACCCCATCCCGGACGAGTTGTTCGGCCGCCACTTTCTGCGGGTCTTCCCCCTCCTTCACCAGACCGCGCTTCACGCAATCCTTCCCATTGGTCAGCTTCACGCGGCTATTGCCCAGGGGGCTGCCACCGAAGGCCAGCAGGCGCTGGGCCTGCCGGCGGATCTCCGGGGTCACGACAAAACTCTCCCCCAGCAAAAGCCCCTGATAGCCGTAGCGGTAGGCGATGATCTCGGTCTCCGGAAATTTCTCCGTGTACTGCAGGAGGAACTCGCCCACCGCCGCCGAAAGACAGGGAGCCAATCCTCCCGCCGTCAGGATGCCGACCTTATCCATAATTTAAGACCAACTGTCTCTTTTGAGGCTAAGGAATCAATCAAAAATGCAAAGGCGTATTCTCCGTTCCGCAGTGAGGACAGGGGACACCCTCCCGACTTTTGGGCGGCCGCATCGCCTCGTAGATGTGCCGGCAGCGGCGGCAGAGAAAGGCGGAATGCTTCCAGTGCAGGCGCAGACGAACGTTATCCTGCCGGTCGCAGCAGACCCAGAGCAGGAAAATGCCCGATACTCCGATGAAGAGGAGGAGGTTCAGCGAGGTCTCGATATTCCCCATCGGCCAATCCATAAAGCATTCATCCGTCACCCTTCAACAGAATCCGCGCTCGCTCTGGGCCGCAAAGCTCAGCACCTGGTCGAAAACATCTCCCGCCACGCGCCTCTTCCTCTCCAGTGTCCGCAGGGCCTTTTTTCGGGTACAGTAGGAGCGGTAGAGGAGCTTGTAGATGTACTTCACTTCCGCAATATCCTCCTCACTGAAACCCTGGCGTTCCAGTAAAACGCGATTGAAGGTCCGGACCCGGGCCGGCGCTCCCTGGGCCAGCATGAACGGAGGCAGGTCCATCGTCACGACGGAGGACGCCGCCGCCATGGCATAGTTTCCCACTTTGACGAATTGGTGGATGCCGGCATTCCAGGCGATGTTAGTGAAATTCCCTATGACACAGTGTCCCCCCAGAGCGGCAAGACTGCTGAAGATATTGTCATCTCCCACCACGCAGTCATGGGCGATATGGGCGTAGGCCAGAATCGTGTTGCGATTCCCGACGAGGGTTTCGCGCTCCGCCGAAGTTGACACGTGCACGGTGGCATATTCCCGAAAAACATTTCCATTGCCGATGCGCAGTCCAGGACTGCCCCCCTGATACTTCAAATCCTGCGTCAACCCACCGATGAAGGCATAGGGGTGAATGACATTTTCCTGGCCTAAAATACTACGCCCATCGACGGTGGCGTGATGCCGCACCTCGCAGCGGGCACCCAGATACACCTCTTGGCCGACGTAGGCATAGGCCCCGATGCTCACATCTTCGGCGATCTCCGCTCCACTTTCGACCACAGCTGTGGGATGGATCGCCGTTGCCATGAATTCAGTGGGAAACCCTCTGTTCCACGATGGTGAACATCAGCTCCGCCGAGGAGACGACTTTTCCATTGACGCTGCACTGGCAGTCCGCAACCCCGATTTTTCCCCCACGGCTCCTCAGGATTTTGGCATAAATTTCCAGCTGGTCGCCGGGCACCACCGCCCGACGGAACTTTACCTTGTCGCAGCTCATAAAATAGGCCAGTTTGTTCTCGCAGTGCGCCTCCCGAATCATCAAAATGCCGGCCGCCTGCGCCATCGCCTCGATCTGCAACACCCCTGGCATGACCGCCTGGCCCGGGAAATGTCCCTGAAAATAGGGCTCGTTGATCGAGACATTTTTTATCGCCCGCAATTCCTGCTGGCCCCGAAATTCGACGACGCGGTCGATCATCAGGAAGGGATAGCGGTGCGGCAGAAGATTCAAAATCTTCTGAATGTCCATCGATGTCTCGGTCAGAACCGGCAACGGTCCCGACGGCGTAGGGAGAGATTTGGGGGATCCCGAAGCCCTTTCGGCAAAATGCTCCGCCAATTTTTGGGTCAGCTGGGCATTGAAGGCATGGCCCGGGCGCACGGCGATGATGTGGGCCCGGAGCGGCTTCCCCAGGAGAGCGAGGTCGCCGACGAGGTCCAGTATCTTGTGCCGCACCAGTTCATCGGGAAAGCGCAGAGGCTCCTTGGCGAGGATACTGTTTCCCTGGATGATCAAGGCGGTATCCAGACTGGCTCCCTGCATCATCCCTGAATCCATAAGAGGGCGGATGTCTTCGAAGAAGACGAAGGTTCGGGAGGGGGCCAGCTCGGAGATGAAGTTCTCCGGCGTGATCTCGAGCGAGAGATGCTGGGTGTGGAACTGGTGGTCGTCGGATGAAGTACAGGTGATTTTGAATCCCTCGTAGGGCAGGGCAATCAGGCTGCGGGGACCGGAGCTGACGGACACCGGCGTGTCCAGTGAAAGGAATTCCACTTCCGCCTCCTGCTCCAAAATCTCCGCCTCCAAAAGGGTTTGGACGAAGAGTTTGGCCGAACCGTCGAAGCCGGGCAATTCGCTCGCGTTCATCTCGACCCACAGATTGTGGATACCCAGACCGGCCACGGCGGCCAGCAGATGCTCCGGCGTGATGATCAGCACCTCGTTCTCCACGAGCTTCGTGCAGCGCACACAATCCCCGATGTGATCGATGCGCGGATGGACTTCCGGATGGCCCAGTAAGTCGGTGCGCCGAAAGACGATGCCGTTATTCACCGGAGCCGGCTTGAGGCATACTTGGACATCCGCACCGGTGTGGATCCCTCGCCCCTGCAGGGAAATCTCCCGCCGTATCGTGCGCTGTCTCGTCATCGTGCCGTAAAAACTCGGGGCAAGAGCCAGAGAAGGCCTCAAAATCCTTTCTGCAAGGTCTGTTTGAGATGTTCGACGCTGCGCTTGATCGTCGGGTCCTGCTCCATCATGTTTTCGACCGCCTTGCAGGCATGAATCACGGTGCCGTGGTCGCGCCCACCGAAGGTCTGGCCGATTTCGACCAGGGATTGCGAGGTGATCAGGCGGCAGAGGTACATTGCCACCTGGCGCGGGAAAGCGATGTTGGCCGGCCGCTTCTTGCTCAACATGTCGGCGAGCTTGAGA
>JAITKE010000090.1 GCA_031278595.1 Puniceicoccales bacterium | reverse complement strand
CCAGCGCCGCCATAGATCCTCCTTCGTGTGCCGTTTCCCCTCCGGGTGGAGGAGGTCGAAGGGATGGTTTAAAAAAGGATCTTTGGATGGATTCCAGAGTTCGGTGTCGATGCCGTTGCCGATCCCGACGAGGTCAGCCGCGCGGAAGCGCAGGACAGGATCGAGGCCGTGGCCGTATTCCGCCGTCTGGATTTCCCGGGCGTAGCGGGGGCTGACGGTGGTCAGCTTCGAGGAGAAGTACAGGCCCGCCTTGAGCATCTGCACCTGCCCGTAGGCCTCGGCCGCATCGGACCGGAAGACGGACTGGGGCAGGCCGGCGAAGTCCAAAATTCCCCTCGGCGCATAGCCCTGGTGCTGCAGGTTGTGGATGCTGAAGACCGAGGCCGCCCGACCCAGGGGCCGGCCGCGCTCCGTCGTCTCCAGATAGACCGGCAGCAGTCCGGTCGTCCAATCATGGCCATGAAATATCTCCGGAATCCAGGTCAGCTGGTGGCAGGCATCCAGAACGGCCCGGGTGAAAAAGGTGAAGCGTTCCGGGTTGTCTCCATAGTCGCCCGAGGCATCGGCATAGATCGCCCGTCCCCGGAAATACTGCTCGTACTCGATGAAGTAGAAGCGCAGGGATTCGCTCTCCCGCCGCTCCCAAAGCCGTCCATAACGGGTGCCCGTGCCCAGCTGCACCGCCAGGGCCGCCGGATGGGCCTCGGGCGAGGCCTGCTCCAAAATGCCGTCGTGGAGCGGGAGAAAGACGCGGACGTCGTGGCCCTCCCGGGCGATGCTCCGGGCCAGCGCCGCCACCGCATCCGCCAGCCCGCCCGTCTGGGCCCAGGGTGCGCACTCCGGACTGACCATCGCTATCCTCATCTCCTCCTCTTCCGAACCCGCCGTCGGAGAGATTTTAGTCCCCTGTGCCTTGGGCACCGTTGCCTTTCCGTGGCGACGTGGAGGGAGAGTATTTTAAAGCTTTTCGGCCGGAGACAAGGCTTTAGACTGGGAACTTAGCTATTGCCGATGGGCGGAGATTTTTTATTGAAACTGGGGATGTTTTCCGCTTCCCTCTTGGCCATGTCCTGCCGACATGCGACGCTTCTTTCGAGAGGGGAGGAGGCCCCCTTGGGGGCGACGGGTGCTGGCTCGGCAACTGCGGAGGCCGGTTCGGTGGTTTCGGGCGCTGAGATGGCGGCGGCGGGTGCTGGCTCGGTGGTTGCAGATACTAGGGTGGCAGCGGCGGGCATCGGAGCGGCGGCTGTGGATTCCGACCTGATGGCAACAGGCGCCGGGGTGGGGATTTCCAAACCTGGAGCCGCTCCGGTGATTCCTGAGCCTGGGGCCGCCCAAGGGATTTCCGAATCTGGAGATGCTCTAGTAATTCCTGAGCCTGGGGCCGCCCGGGTGAGCTGTTCCACTTCGGCCCATCCCTTTCTGGACCAGTCCTGGCCGATTCCCTGGCCTCAGCTCCAGCCCGAGTGCGCGGTGGGGGATATACGCCTGGCCCTGGCGGAGGCTCGGGAGGGCCTGGAGTCGCTGGAGCAAACCCCGCTCGACCGGCTCAGCTGGGACAATACGCTCGAGGAGCTGATTCATTTCGACCAAAATCTCTCCGATGCCTGGGCGAAGCTCGACCACCTGAACAACGTCTGCGACTCGGAGGCCCTGCGGGCCGCCTACCTCGAGGTTTTGCCGGAGGTGACGCAGTTCTTCGCCTCCATCCCCCTTCGGCCCAAGCTCTGGCAGCTCGTCCGGAGCTATGCGGCCACGGAGGAGGCCCGGCAGCTCTCCCCCCTGCGCGCGCGCCACCTGCGGCGAACCCTGGAGGGCTTCATCGACAGCGGGGCCGACTTGCCTCCGGAAAAGAAGGGGCGGATTCTGGAGATCGAGCAGCGGCTCTCCCAACTCACGAACCAGTTCGGCAAAAATGTCCTGGACGCGAAAAATGCCTGGGCCCATGAGGCGAAGCTGGAGGAGCTGCGCGGGCTGCCGGAGTCCGTTCTCGGAACACTGCCGGCCGGTGCGGCTCCGGGAACTAGGCGGCTGAGCCTGCAGGCGCCCTGCCTGGGTCCCTGCCTGCAGTACCTCGAGGACCGCGAGCTGCGGCGGAAGCTGTGGGAGGCCAGCTTGGCCGTCGGCCGGGAGGGCCCCTACGACAACCGGCCTCTGATTCGGGAAATCCTGGCCCTGCGGGAGGAACATGCCCGTATCCTGGGCGAGAAAACCCATGCCGACTGCGTCCTGCGGCGCCGCATGGCCAAGAAGGGGCAGCAGGCGCTGGCCTTCATCGACGACCTGCACCGGCGCGTCGGGACCTTCGCGCTTCGGGAGTGCCAGGCCCTGCAGGATTTTCGGGATGGGGAAAGGGGCAGTCGAGAGGCTTTGGAGCCCTGGGACGTCGGTTTCTGGAGCGAGAAATTGCGGCAGAAGCTCCATCATTTCGACGAAGAGGCGCTGCGGCCCTATTTCCCCATCGATGCGGTGTTTCGGGGCCTATTCTCCATCGCCCAGAAGCTCTACGGCATCTGTGTCCGGGAGCGGCCGACCCATGCCGGAGCCGAGGCCGCCGGTCCCGACAGCGTTCCGGTGTGGCAGGGAGAGGTCCGGTTCTTCGAGGTCTACGAGGCGTCGGGCAAGTACATCGGCGCCTTCTACGCGGACTGCTTTCCGCGGGCGAGCAAGCGGGGCGGGGCCTGGATGGGGGATAGGGTCGGTCGGCGTGGGCGCGACGGCCACTACCGCTATCCCGTCGGAGTCCTCTGCGCCAATCTCAGCCCGGCGGCCCCTGGCCGTCCGGCCCTGCTGACCCACTCCGAGGTCACGACGCTCTTCCACGAGTTCGGGCATCTGCTCCACAGCCTCTTCGGGCAGCTGGACATCGCCGAGCTCAACGGCAGCCATGTGGTCTGGGATTTCGTCGAACTGCCCTCCCAGCTGATGGAGAATTTCTGCTGGGATCGGAAGAGCCTGGATCTCTTCGCCCGGCATCATGAGACGGGGAAAAAAATTCCCCAAAAATTGTTTCGGGCGATGAAATCGGCCCGGAATCACCTCTCGGGCCTGGCCATGCTGAGTCAACTCTGCCTCAGCCGGCTGGACCTCGAGCTCCACCAGCACTACGCATCCTACCGGGAGGAGCTTTGGGAGGAAACCCTGCGGGAGCGGCTCGCCCCCTACCGGCCGCCCTGGAGCGTCGATAGCCCGAGCATCGTGGCCCAGTTCAGCCATATTTTCAACGGCGGTTATGATGCTGGCTATTACTCCTACCTTTGGGCGGCGGTGCTGGAGGCGGATGCCTTCGGCGCCTTCGAGGCCCAGGGGGTGCTCGATGCCCAGACGGGCGAGCGCTTCCGCCGCTGCATCCTGAGCCAGGGCGACCTGTACGATGCGGATCAGCTCTTCCGGAACTTCATGGGCCGCGATCCGGATCCGACGGCCCTTCTCCGCCGCGAAGGCCTTTGGGAATCATCGCCGGAGCCGGAGTCACCACCGGAGCCGAAGTGAGCCGATCCCGTCTCGGCCCGAGTAGGGTGTCGGGGGTTTGGGCCGGCTTTCCAGGAAGGGTGAGGTCTTGGGTTGGTTGGGGCTGGCTTTCCAGGGAGGGAAAAGGACGGAACGTCCTTTTCCCTCCCTGCGGCCCGCGCAGCGGGCCGGATGCCGAAGGCATCGAAAGCCAGCCCCTCCCCAATATAACTCCTCCCTGGAAATTTAGGGTTCCTCACCGGTAAGCCTTGCCTTCAATTTAAGCCTTGCTTTCCGGAGAGGACGGGCTTCCATCGCCCAAATCATGAAGGCCATCATCCGGATCCAGGGGAAGCAGCTGACCGTTTCGGAGGGAAATGTCTTTTTCGTCAACCGCTATGCCGATTCCCAAGCCGGTGACCGGGTGGAGGTGAAGGAAGTGCTCCTGGTCGGCGAGGGCCCAGAGGCCAAGCTCGGGGATCCCTACGTGGCCGGTGCCCGTGTTCACCTGAACATCCTCGAGAACAAGCGCGGGAAGAAACTGGTCGTTTTCAAGAAGAAGCGCCGCAAGGGCTACGAGCGCAAGCGGGGCCACCGCCAGGAGCTCTCGGTCGTTCGGGTGGAATCGATTGTGGCCTGAGGGGAAATTGAGATTTTTGAGGGAGAAATTTTCCGATGGCACATAAGAAGGGACAGGGGACCTCGCGCAACGGTCGGGACAGCCCGGGGCAGCGCCTGGGGGTGAAGAAGTACGACGGCGAAGCGGTACGCGCCGGCCATATCCTGATGCGCCAATGCGGCACGAAGGTCCACCCGGGCCGCAATGTCGGCTGCGGTCGGGACTTCACTCTCTTCGCCCTGATCGACGGAAAAGTCCGCTGGGATGGCCCCCACCGCAAGGTCCACGTCACCCCGTCCTCCGCGTCCTGAGCATTGAGCCGAGGAGGGAAAGGGGAGCCGAGAGAGGGAAGTGTCGCTCCCTTTTTCCGGGGTGGCTTTCGGTTTTTCTTTTCTCCGTTTTCCTTTTTTTCTTCTCGGCTGTGGGGCCGGCTTTGCAAGGGGGAAAAATGATGGGGGCCATCATTTTTTCCCCTTGCGGCCCGCGGAGCGGGCTGGCTTTCGATGCCTCCGGCATCGGGCCCGCTGCGCGGGCCGCAAGGGATAAATGGCTTCTGCCATTTGTCCCTTGCAAAGCCAACTCATTCCGCTCCGCGGGCCCGATGCCTTTGGCATCGAAAGCCGGCCCCCAAAAAAATAATCCGGGAAAATTTTTCAGCCATCCGATGCCCCAATCGTTACGAGCCGGGAAAATCCCACGGCCTCTCCAAGGCCCGAATCATTGCGGAATAGTGAAGCTTCAGCCCTTGTGGGGCGGATCAGGCTCGGCGAGCTTCTTGGGAAAGAAAACGAGCTTCTCCGGAAAGAAAGCCGGAGCCGGAAGCCCTCCGATTTTGAAGCTTTTCGGTTTTTCGCCCGGGGCTCTCCGATTTTTTGAGTGGAGCCGGGAAAGGGCTCATGCTAATATCTTGACGAATTCCCTGCGCCGTGCACACTCCGGGCCTGGAAGGGTACCAGATGCGCAAACGGGGTGGTGTTAGGAAATGGCTTTGGTGCTTCCTCCTAGGCGCTTGGCCGTTTTCGGTCTCGGCATTAACTCCAAAGGAGCAGTATCTGTGGTTGGATTCTGATGCCATCAGTGGATTTTCTTTGGCCCGTCTATTCTACAACCTAGTCGGCGATGCGGGGAGCAGCACAATATCAAAGGCCGCGAATTCGGCAAGCAGAGCGGCGCCATCGATGGATTTTTGGCAATGCGTGGAGTGGCCAATCCGTTCTGTCTACAGAGGAATTTCGTCCGCGGATCCCGTTTTCCCGGAAAAGCCATTGGGTGCAATTCATTACGGTCGCTATCCGTTAGGTAAGAATCATTTCATCTCTCTGATTCCTCCGCCGGGAAACGCTCCGGATTGCCCTTTTTGGGTGAAAAGTGTCGATGACCTCTTTCCTATAGCAGAACAGCTCACTCTGCGAATGGCTTTTAGGGCCTACGTCGAGCGTTTCTGCGGCCCGGAAAATCTAGGTCTTCTGGAAGACCTTACTGCCGAGATTTACGGAGCTTGCGCGGAACTTTATTATCCCGAAGAGCAGAAAATCATACAGCTGGCCGAGCACTTTATGTGGGTGCACATCCGTTATTGTCGCAGCCAACTCCCTCCCGAGTGCCGGGAGGCATTCGACGCGGATTGGAGCCAGCGAAACATTCGTTGCCAGGATCATTCGGAAAAATTTCCTCCGCAGATTACGGCTGTGTTCAACCTGTCCCAGGCCGTAAAAGCCCTTTGCGCATTTCTCAGGACCAATCCCCTTCCGGAACTCCACAGTCGTGTGATGAACTTCGACGAAGATGAGAATCGACTGAAGGACACACGGGCCAAGGTTTCGGAGTACAGGACGCTCCTGGGCGAAGTGATCGCGCATCTGGGGGATTTGGATGAGGCGCTTTGTGATGCGCTGAACCCACTGCGGCCCTCTCCGGCGCAACAAGGCCAAGCCGCGCCTCCGGCCATAGCTCCGGCTGGGCCGCCCCCACAGGCTCGGCAACCCATCCCGGTTTTTATGGAGGACTAGCCGAGAGGAAATCGTCATTAGACTTTTTTCGAAACGATAAATTCTTCTGTCGATAAATATTTTAAGCTCAAATATCTCCTACTTACCCCTCAAAATTACTCTCTCTTTATATCGCCTTATCGTCGTTTCGAAAGAAGTCTATTCCCCCTAGGGAACGGAAAGGAATCTGCTTGTCCCAAGAGGCGAGAGGATTTGCATGGACCGGATGGCATTCGATTCGCTACGGCGTGATCCCGAAAAACTGCTCCTGCTGGCGGGCCCCTGTTCACTGGAGAGCTGGGAAATTTCGTCCACTGTGGCGGCATTTCTCGCCAGTCTACAAAAAAAACATCCGGAACTGCAGATCGTCTTCAAGGGCTCGTTCGACAAGGCGAATCGCTCCTCCATCCACAGCCCGCGAGGCGTCGGCCTGCGGCGGGGGTTGGAGATTCTTCGGGAGGTGAAGCGCGCGTATGCCCTTCCCGTCACCAGCGACTTCCATGGACCGGAACAGGCGGAGGCGCTGGCGGAGGTCTGCGAGGTGCTGCAGGTTCCGGCCTTTCTGTGTCGCCAGACCGATATGCTGATCGCCGCAGCGAAAACGGGGCGGACGGTCTCGGTCAAGAAGGGACAGTTCCTCTCGCCGAGGGAGATGCGCCACGTCGTCGAAAAGCTGTGCGAATCGGGTGCCCGGGAAATCTGGTCGATGGAGCGCGGGGCCTCTTTCGGCTACCAGAACCTCGTCGTCGACATGCGGAGTTTTGCCATAATGAAGGCCTTTGCCCCCACCGTTCTTTTCGACGCGACCCACAGCGTGCAGATTCCCGGTGGTGATACCGGTGTGACGCAGGGCGAGCGCTTCTTCACCCCGCTTCTCGCCCGAGCCGCTCTGGCCGCCGGGGCGAATGGGCTTTTCTTCGAGCTGCATCCGAACCCCACCCAGGCCACCTGCGATGCGGCCAACCAGTATCCCTTGGAGGATTTCGAAAACATTCTTCAACAGTGCTTGGCCACGTGGAAGCTCTGCCGTTCCTGGACGGAGGCGGAAGTAACTGCCTAAAAAAACCTTGGCGATCTTTGCAGGTCTGAAGGAAGCTTGGTGGTTTTTACCTACCTAGAGGGCACAGGGACAATTCTCGCATCAGAAGAGGCTGTCTCCGGGATGTTTTCCCTTCAACGGTGTTTTTTGGGGCTGGCTTTTGATTCCGAAGGAATCGGCCCGCGCAGCGGGCCCCAGCGGAGGGCCGGGCGCCCACCCACCCCGCCCTTCGCCCGGCCCTCCGCTGAAAAGCCAGCCCCAAAGCAAGCGAACCCTACCAGCCCCTAAGCAGACCCTGGGGAATCTCTGTTACGTCTGGAAAAGAAGCCTCCTATCGCCCCCGGAAAATAGCCTGTCCGAAGGAACGGAGGGCACTCCTCGCATCGAAAGGCGCCGCCATCCGGATATTTTCCCTTTACCTGCGGGCGTTTAACGGCAGGATAGAATCCCTAATGAGAGGAGGGAGAGGAGACAGAGGTTTCTCGCTGATGGAGCTCTTGGTGGTCCTAACCGTGATCGCGCTTCTGTCCGCTCTGCTCCTGCCGGCAGTCCGCGCGGTGTTGGGCGGCGCTCGAAGGACCAAAGCATTGGGTCACATGAGGCAGATCGCCCAGGCCTATGTACACTGTGCCTACAACGCGGAGAGCGGCCTGCAGGGGATTGCCGGGGAAGAAAGTACGACGGCCCATGACTGGATCCGGGTATTGGCCGAACAGAATTATTGCAACGATCCACGGGTACTGATGTTCGACTTCGACTATCTCGTCAAGGCCGGGGGAGGGCCGCCGCGGCGCGTGTGGGATGCGGCTTCCCAGAGCCTGGATGGGGATTTTGCTCAAAAAGCGTTGAGTATCGCCGTTGTCGCCGGATGTTTCTCCACAGATTCCGCCATTCCCATCTGCTGGACGCGCGGACTCCAGGAGAATGGCCATTGGGCCGAAGCGGAGGGCGATCGAGGCGGGGTTTTCGGAAGTTCGGGCGGGATCATCGCCTTCACGGATGGCTCGGCCCAGTGGTTCGATGATCTCCACGGGGAGAAAAACCCATTGGTCCAGTGGGGCACGGACGAGCGTACTTCCAATATCTACGAATGCCTCCCGCCGGGAACCCGTGTCCTGGACTGGAAGGGAATCCTGTACTCGGCGCCTGCTCCCTCCGGCGGCGGAGCCCAGGGTTCGGAATCGGGGTCTCAGGGGGGAAGCGGAGAAGATGAGGTTGTTTTCCTGGCTTCTGCAGAAAAAATTGAGCCCCCTCCAGAGCCTCCTATGAGTGTAGCCTCTCTTGAGGAGGATGATGGGGAAGAAGATATTCCGGCATATGGCTCTTGGTCCCTCGATATGGATTTTGCAGATACCTCCTCGCTGGAGCAGAGGGCAGAAGCCTGCGGCGTCGATGGGGTGGTTGGATCCCTCTCGGATACCTATGCTAGTTTGCAGTCTGGTGCGGAAAATAAATCCATCGATTCCTCTCTCTCGCAGGCTTTCCAGTCCTTGGCCACTGCCCTGATGGGTTTAGGCCTTAATTTGGACACTTCGAAGGAAGCGCAAACGCTCTTTTGGTCCGGATTTTTGGGCGACTACGCCACGTACACCGATAATACGGACGTGATCGGTTGCGATCCGGCGAGGGATGCGGCCGAGGCATTGGTTGTCCTGAATGGCCTAGATACGGCCATCGGGAGCGCCTATGACAACTTGTCCGGGGCGCAGAAATCCCAGTTCACGGCGGTGCTGGAGGCATTTTCCTCGGGAATTGAATCATCGGAGATCGATTTCGATTCGAATGGGGCGAAGCTGGCCCAGGCCTACCTCAGTAATCAGGCTTGGATCGCGGCGATGAACCGTACTCTGGCGGAGGGGTAGAGGGTGTCGTTAAATTTTTGGGGCCCCGGGACAGCCCTCAAAGAGGGCTTAAGCGGCTAAAGCCGCTTGCTCGCGAAGCGAGCGTCCCGGGGCCCCACCGAAACGCAACAGGGGCGGCACGGAGGAGATTTTCGAGCTCGGAGAGAAATGCCAGGAAATCCCTGGGCTCGGATGAAAATGCTGAAAAATCCCTCTTGCCCGTAAATAAAAAATCCCTCTTACCTGGGAAGGAATACCGCTGAAATCCCTCTTGCCTGCGGACTTGCGGAGAGCTGGACGGCCGAAGGCACTTGACAAGGAAGAAGGAGGCGAGCATCTTTCTAGAGCGGGAGAGAAGATTCTGAGACTGAGAGGAAGATTTTTTCTGAAACCGGGAGGAAGATTTTAAAACTGAGGAGAAGAAGCACTGAATGTCGGAGGATTTCATAGAGGCGGTGGGGGAGGTGACCCAGGTGCTGCCGGGAACGATGTTCCGGGTGACGCTGGAAAATGGCCATATGGTATTGGCCCACATTTCCGGAAAATTGAGAAAGCATTTCATCCGCCTGGCCCAGGGGGACAAGGTGCGCGTTGAGATGAGTCCCTACGACCTGAGCAAGGCCCGCATCGTCTTTCGCCTGAAGAACGTGACGGTGGCCAGAAATGCGCCGATCCGCAGCTTTGGGCCCCGAAGTCGCCGGCGGAAATAGAGTTGCTGCCTTTCGCGTGTCCGGCTCCCATAGGGATACCCTCATGGCCCTGGCGACGCCCTACGGGATCGCGGCCATGGCCAAGCTGCGCGTCAGCGGCCCCCGGACGCGGGAGCTGATCCAAACGATTTTCCGCCGCCGGGATTGGCAGGCGCGCCACGTCTACTTCTCCCCCTTTTGGGACAGGAACGGGAAAACCCTTGACGAGGTCTGCTGGTTTTTCTTCGAAGGCGCTCGTTCCTATACGGGCGAGGACAGCCTGGAGATCGATGCCCATGGCAATCCGCTGATCATCCGCCGGATGCTGGAGGACCTGGAGGGCCGTGGCTGCCGCCTGGCCGAGCCCGGCGAGTTCACCCGACGCGCCTTTCTGAACCATAAGATCGACCTCTGCCAGGCGGAGGCCGTGCTCGACCTCATCCATGCGCCCAGTGACGAGGCCCTGGCCCTGGCATCGGAGCAATTGTCCGGCCATCTGAGCCGAAGGATTTCCGATTGGCGGGATCGCCTGCTGGGCCTGCTGGCCTCGGTCGAGCTGGGGATCGATTTTTCGTCGGAAGCGGAGGAAGAGGCCAACGCGGGGCCGCCCATCGGGGCGACGATCGAGGCCCTGCTGCAGGAGATGGGCGAGCTGCGGGCGATGCAGGGCGCTGCGGAGCGGCTGAAGCGGGTACTGAAAATCGTCCTCGTCGGGGAGCCGAATGCCGGCAAGAGCAGTCTCTTCAATCGCCTCCTCCGGCAGGAGCGCGCCCTGGTGGACGCCGGGGCCGGCACGACCCGGGATTTCATCGGCGCGAATTGGATCTGCGCCGGCCAGATTCTGGAGCTGATCGACACCGCCGGCTTGCGCGATCCGGAAAACGATCTGGAGCGCCAGGGGATTGAGCGGAGCCTGGCGTTGCTGGAGAAGGCCGATCTGGTGCTCTGGGTCGTCGATCCCCAGGAGCCGGAACGTATTTCGGTCCAGGATTTATCGTCCCACATCGCCCCCAAGCGGCTGATCCGCGTCGAGAACAAGTGCGATCTGGGGAGAGGAAAACCTTCAGCACAGGCGGAGGAGTCCGCTTGGGAAACCCTATCCGTGTCGGCAAAAACGGGCGAGGGCATCGGGGCCTTGGAACGAAAGGTGGCGGAAAAAATTCAGTCCCTGACTCTCGGTTCGGTACCGTCCTACGGGATCAACGAGCGCCACGCCGGCATTTTGCGGCGGGTGGAAGGGCTGCTGGTGAGGACTCGGGATTCCCTTCGCGCATCCGGACTGGCGGCCGAATGTCTTGCGAGCGACCTGCGCCTCGCGCTGGAGATCCTCGGCGAGATGATCGGCCCTTATGATCAGGAGGCTCTGCTGGATCGTCTGTTCTCCCAGTTCTGCATCGGAAAATAGACTTCTTTCGAAAAGACGAATTCTTCTGTCGATAAATCTTTTAAGCTCAAAATATCTCATATTTACCTCTCAAAATTACTATCTCTTTATATCACCCATCGTTTCGAAAGAAATCTAATGAAAAATGGCAGAAGCCTGAAAATTCGGCCTCTTGGCAGCTTTAATAAAAGCTTGGCCCCCTGGTAGCTTTGGGGGCCAAAGGTTGGCGGATAATGCTGGCAAAACTTAGGCCATGCGGATGGCCATGGCACCCTGGTGGAGGCTGTTGAGCATCTGCTCCAAAAGTCTCATGGCGGTTTCCTGGGCCTTGGTGGCATCCTGTATGCCCCCCTGAATGGATTGCTGGAGGGAGCGCCTAAGTTCATTAACGGCCTGACCTCGCTGTATTTCTCCTTCCATTTCGGCCACCGCTTTCTTGCCCTCGGCGCCCACAACAGTGGCGGCAAAATTGCCCGTGGCCATGATGAGTTTTGACCAGGCATCCCCCGCCTGTATATCCTTTTGGAATTGATTTTCGGCCCCTCTTCTCATCTGAGTAATCTCCTCCGGAGAAAATTTCTTTATACTGCCAGCTTCCAGGTTTGTGTCGACCGCGTCGACGTCTGGCTTGGACATCTGCTCCAGATTGTCGATTTTGTCCATTTCTTTGTTTTTTTTCGAACTCGCCTTAGCATTGGACAAGAGCGAGGCTCCTGTGGCTAGCACGGTTGTGCCGAACTGAATGGCGGCCTGGGCGATCATCGAATTGGCCTCGAGCCTGCCCTTTTCGACAATTTTATCCGCCGTTTCCAGCCCGGCTTTGTAGATCTGTGAGCGTATTTCGGCGTTCGCCTGCCGTTCTATCTTCTTGCGGTCTTGGGCGGACTGTATCTGGAAGATCATCAGGGCGGTCAGTACATCCTCCAAGCTGCCCATCGTCATCGCTTCTCCCGCATTGCCGTACTGGGCATTGAGTTCCTTGAGCAGGGCGGCTCTTTGCTCGGGATTTAAATCTGATTTCTGCAGGCTGGTGTTGAGTGTGTTATTGGTGTCTTGGATGAGAAAGTTGACGGCGTCTACGTCCAGTTTTCCATCCACCATCAGGGTCTGGGATACGCCCACGAAGCTGGCGGCATCGAGCCCGGTGCTGTTTGGAGAGGATAATGTCTGGGCCCTCGAGGGGCTGGTCCCCGGAATACTGTCTGGGATATAAGTATTATAGTTTCCTACTCCTGTGAGTGCCATCTTCCATCCTTTCGTTGATTGCTTCCTAAATTCTGTCAAAAACCTTCCGTGAGTCAATATCTGTTTATCGGTTAAATTGGCTAACGAAGATTGACGGCGATGAGCCTCGCGACTTCGGCCTGTTCCTGAATCACTTTGGAGGCGCGCTCGTAGGCACTTTTAGCTGTACCGAGGGCCTCGGCTATTTCTTGCATGTATTGCTCGATGATGTCCTGTATCCATTCGCTGAGGGCCTCCATCCGGGTGTGCTCCGCTTCGGCACTGGCTTTCGCCTTGACCAACTCGCTCTGGGAAATGGCATAGCCGAGCTGGATGGTAGCTTCTACAAGTGTATAGGCCGCTTGGACATACTTGACGACATCTTGAACCTTTTGGGCGATTTTCACTGCTTTCACCGACATTCGTGCAACTTTTTGCGCGGCATCACTCGCGGCTTGGGCTACCGAAGCACCTCCGCTATAAGCAGCGGCCGCAACCGAGCAGACAATCTCAGCTACCATCAGAGTGATATCGATTCCCATGGCGATTTTTTGGGCTTTTGCTTTATCTTTGGTTAACTTCTCTGCTATATTTTCACCGATGGTCTTTCCATCTGTGGCCAGTTCTGTTGCCATTTCAGCAGTCATGATACAACAGGCGGCGATGGTGAATGCGAGCGCAGGTGCAGCTGCACCACAGGTCAAAATAGTGGCGACTACGGCCATGGTGAGCATAACGATCATGATGATAACCTTTATGAGAGAAGTAATGAACTTCCCCCAGAAGCTATTCTTCATCCAATTGGTTATGCGTTCCCATGGGCTTTTGTAGCGCGACTTATGAATTTTTTGCTGCAGTTTGAGGATGGTATCCTCCCGATGGGCCATGTTTTTGGCGTTGGTGATCTTCACCCCTTCCATTTTCGTTTGCAGCGCGATGTCCTGACCAACGGCGCTTAGAATCAGCATGGCGGCCGCCACGCCGGCCGGATTGAAGGTGGCGGGATCCAGAATCGGTACCTGGTACTCGAGCTCCGTCAGTTCTTTCGGTGTTTCGAACACAACGCCGGGTGATCCACTTGAGAAGAAGGACTCGGCCTTAAATTCCTCATTCTGCGTCTTCTGCCATGCTTCCAATTGCCTAATCCAGAAAGCATCGGCCGAAGAAGAAATGCTCCAGCCAGCAAGGGTCGTCGTACTCATAATTCCTCCTTGTGTTTTATTTGGGTTGTTTCCGGTGTCGCTTCTTCTACGGTCGGCACGTGGCCGCGCAGCATTTCCAGCAGCGCCTTGGCCCGTTCGCCGAGGTCAGAGCGTTGCTGATAATTGTCCGCCATTTCGGCCGTGGCCGACAGGAGATTATCGGCATCCGGCACATTTCCCATGGCGATGGCGCAGTCGGCCATGGCCGACATCATCTCGATGTCCGTCGGGTCGAGCATGAAGGCCGTAAAGTAGGTGGCCTGGGCGGCGGGGTATTTTTTTTGGAGAAAAAAGACCACGGCCAGTGCCTTCCAGTACTTTTTCTCCATGTGGTTGAGATTGCAGACCAAATAGAAAAGGCTTTCGGCTTCTTTGTACTTCTTTCCACGAAAAAAATCGTATCCCAGGGCGTACAACGCCTCCACATGCTCCTCATTGACGTTGGGCAGGCGATCGACCAGAGGGTTTAGAACGCCGGAATCGAGGACTTTTTGCGCGGTTTTGGCGACGATATCCGGCATTTTCCTAGAAGTTTTTCGTTTTTTCGGCATGACGAACTTTGTTCAACATTTTATCTTAACGAATATTGCTGGCAACTTGTTTTATCCCTTCGTAGAAAACCTTCTGGAGCTGGGTGGCGAGCGAGGTCGTCTCGTTACAGCGCTGAAGAAGGCGTTGCATGGAAGTGTTGGTCATTTCCTGATCTTTGGTCAGTTTATCGATGTAGATGCGCAGGTTTTCGCTCCAGAGAGCCACCTCGTCGGCGCCGAGGTTGGTCGCTCCTGCGGACATACAGGCGTCAAGAATGTTTCTGATTCGGCCATCCTCTATTTTTAGTCCGCTGTGACTCCAGAAGTA